>CAZWSE010000004.1:0-30868 GCA_964636575.1 uncultured Sulfitobacter sp.
CCATCAATCTGGTCATAGGCCTGAAAATCGCCAAAATACTTCGTGATCGCTGCCGTCAACGTCGTCTTACCATGGTCAACGTGACCAATCGTGCCGATGTTTACGTGCGGTTTGTTACGTTCAAACTTTTCCTTTGCCATGGTGCGGCGCCCTTGTGTTGATGGGGCCAGTATTGGCCCGAAGTGATACGAGCGCGCAGATAGTGCCATTGGACGCAGAAATCAAGACGCTATGGTGTTGCGGGGCGCTTTGCCCCGCAACTGATGCCTTAGTTTGTTCCCAAAAGTCTGTCGCGGGCGGAGGTCGCAAAGCCCGTCACCGTGTCGAGATAGTCTTTCTGCGGTGAAGGCGATGTGGCCGCACCGATCAATCCGCCGAGCCGTGCCATCTGCGAGCTGCCGAAAATCTCGGTGGCCGGAAGCACTTCGGAACCATCAGCGCCCTGCACTTTGATAATGCCTGTGATAAAACTGTTGCCGCCCAGCAAAAGCGCCTCACCCGGTGAAACCAGTTTGACCTTTGTGACCGTCACGGCCACATCCGTGTTCCCAGTCGGAGAGGCGTTCATGAACTGGCGCAATGCTGCAGTTAGGTCTGAATTGATCTTTTCGGGGCTCACTTGATATTCACGTCCTCCGCTCAACCCTTTGATCTGGCTGGTGTCGACAACCACGTTGCGCACATTGATTGTGCTGGCCGTTTCGGCATCTACAAGCGGTGGGACCTCACAGGCGGCCAAAAGGCCTGCGCCAAGAAGTCCAAGCAACATGCGACGGGTGGGAGCGATCATCTGGAATTTCCTTTTCTCAATTCAGACATGACGCGTCTTGGCGTCACGGTGGTCTGTCTGAACGAAAAATTCTGAGCGATCAACCCAGAGGTGTAGCGTTATTCTGTCTCGGTCAACGCCTTGGTGGTCGCGGTTGTCAGGTCTGTTGGGATCGTGACAGTGGCCACCTCTTCTTCGACCACCTCTTCAACCGATTCTTCCACCACGTCTTCCACGGCCTCATCATCCGTTGTCTCAACCGCAGGCTTTGCGGCCGCAGATTTCGAGCCTTTGAACCAGCCGAGTTCGCGTTGTTGCTTGACCAAGTACCGTTCAATCGCGCCGGAGACGTTCACAGCCAGATTTTCAAGCTGCTGTTCTGCGGATTGGGTCAAACCGGAGCTGATGACGGTTTCGCCAGACAGGCTTTCAAAGACCGTGATTTGATGCGGTTTGTCGTTCAGCTTTTTGCCCGCCGCATCATCCCAAACGGTCAGGTTTACGATCATCACGGATTTGGGCGACAGAACCAACGGGATGCCCGGCTGCGCCAACACGTATCCTTCGACGCTGACACCGAAGTGATAGAGACGTTCGCCCTCGTACCGGTCAAAGCGGTCCGCGATGGCTTTGGTCAGCGCGACTTTCAGTTCTTCTTCTGAGGCTTCGCGCGACACTGGCCCTTTTTGTGCCTTCGGGGCCACCACGATGTTATGCGCAAGATTGAAGTCACCCAGTGGCACTGCGGGTTTGTCGAGGCTGCGTGCCCCACAGGCTGTGATCAGGGTCAGTCCGAACAATAACGCGATAATCCGTCCCATTGGGGCACCTCAATTTTGTGTTTCTTCTGCGATACCGCAGTCATTTGGGAGGTGCAATCATTTGCCGCTGCGCGCCGCCTGCCTATATGCAGTATAAGGCGTCTAAGCCTGTGCCCCGTCAAAGGATGTCCGCAATGCCAGATACCGCCCTGCCCGAAGCGTCCGAAGTCCTACGCGAGCCTGTGTCCGTGCCCTTGGTGACCGAGGCCTGGGGTGTTTTCAAAAGCCTGAACGCTGCCCGCCAGAATGTTCTAAGCATCATTCCGCAGGTTGCCACCAAACAGCCGATTGTGTCCGGCAAAACCGGCAAACGCTGGCATATGGTTATGGATCCTGACGCCCTGCGCCGTGTTTTGCTTGAAAAGGTCGATGATTATCCCAAGTCTGATGTCACCAAGAACCTGCTGAAGCCTGCCATTGGTGACAGCATGTTTATTGCCGAGGGTGCCCATTGGAAGTGGCAACGCCGTGCTGCTGCCCCCGTCTTTTCCCACCGCAATGTTATGAACCTTGGCCCCATCATGTCCGAAGCCGCAGAAAGGTCTGTGAAGCGCATTGAGGCCGCTGGCCCCCGCGCCGTCGATTATCTGGATGAGATGGTCAACACCACCTTTGATGTCATCACCGATGTGACCTTTTCCGGTGGTGAAGGATTTGATCGTGGTGCCGTGCACAAGGCCATCGACGGCTATATCGCCGAGGCTGGCAAGATTTCCCTGTTTGATATTCTGGGCGCCCCTGAGTGGGTGCCTCGCCCCGGTCGTGTTATGTCTGGCAAGGCGTTGAAAGAGATGAAATCCCTTGCGGATCGTTCCATTGAAGACCGGATGGAGCGTGGCCCGAAAGGTGTGCCTGATCTTTTGGACTTGTTGCTGGACGGTGAAGACCCTGACACCAAGCGCCGCATGAACACCCCCGAGCTGCGCGACAATTTGCTGACCTTTATTGTTGCCGGTCATGAGACCACCGCCCTGACTTTGGCGTGGTCTTTGTATTTGTGTGCTTTTGACGCTGAGGTTCAGGAACAGGCCCGTGCCGAGGCCCGCCATGTTTTGAACGGTCGCATTGCCGAAGCCGCCGATGTTGTGAACCTGCCTATCACCCGTCACATCATCGACGAGGCCCTGCGCATGTATCCTGCTGCCGGCATGATTTCCCGCACTGCCTTGAAGGACGACACCCTGTGCGACCGTCAGATCAAGCCCGGTGATACGGTTGTTGTTCCCATCTACGCCTTGCACCGCAATGAGCTGTTGTGGAACGATCCCAACGCCTTTTTGCCGTACCGCTTTGCGGATCGTAAGGCGATTGACCGCTATGCCTATCTGCCCTTTGGCGATGGCCCCCGTATTTGCATCGGCGCCAGTTTTGCCATTCAGGAGGCTGTCATTATTCTGGCCACGCTGCTGTCCCGTTTCCGGTTCAACCCTGTGAAAGGTCGTGACCCTAAGCCGGTTATGATCCTTACTCTGCGGCCGGAGGGAGGAGTGTGGCTGACGGCGGAACCTGTCTAGCCTTCGACCCGCAGATCGCTTTGAGATCTGCCCATTGTGCGTCCGTTAGGATCGGTTCGATCACGTCGCTGTCCCGCGCTGCCGCCCGTGCTGCTTTGATCCGTTCGGTCAGGCCTGGGTGCGACAGGAAATGGGCCACCACGCCCTCTGCCTCTCCGTGTTTGTCTTTGAGCCGTTGGAAGATGTCGCCCAGCGCTTCAGGGGACACGTTTGCTTCGCGCAGCCGGTCGTAGGCGAAGACGTCTGCGTCGGTTTCCGCCTCTTGGCTGTATTGCGCTACGATCAGCCGTTCGGTCAGAAAGAGCACGATCGCCCCGCCTGCGAAGTCGCCGAACAGCAATCCCAGCACCCCGATGGACCCTGCTGAACGCATGGCGTGGCGGGTCGGGTCTCGGCTGACGACGTGTCCGATTTCGTGCCCGAAGACGGCTGCGACCTCTTCGGGGGTTTCAGCGGCGTCGATCAGCCCTTTGAAGAAGACCACGTACCCACCCGGCAGGGCGAAGGCGTTTACCATGTCGTGGTCAAGCACGTGGACTGTGAGCTCGGCTGGCAAGTCCAGATCGGCGGTGAGTTTATCTTTCATCACCTCAAGTGCTGCGATGCCTGCGGGGGCTTTGCAGGTTTCAATCGGGTTTAGCCCCGTCCGGTCAAGCGCGCTGCGGATTTGATCAAACGTCGCGTCGCCTAAAGCCTTTTCACCAGAGGCAGAGATATAAGTGGAAAGCTGGTCTGCCATGCGCGGCACAAGCACGCCCACGATCAGCGCCACAGATGCCACCGCCCCTACAGCCCATTTCAGCAACCTGCCCCGCCCTTTCACGGGCGCACGTTTGCGCAGATTCGGGCAGCGGGCGAGCAGGCTGCGGTCAGAGGTTGCCAGCCGCGCCACGGGGTCGTGGATGTTGCGCAGCATTGCCATGTCTCGGTAGCCTTGGTCAGCCACAATGCGAATGTCGGCCAAAGGCCAACGCACGGGATCGCGGCCTTCGAGGCGGATTGTCAGGGTCGTGTCATCGACCAACAGATCGGGCGTCAAAGGGATCGCCAGATCGCCGTCGAAAAAGGCATCGTGATCGGACTGTGCGGTCGTGGTCATATGGCTGCTCCTAGGTCGAGCGCTTCTGCGAAGCCTTCAGCTTCGGCAAATTCGTCGCGGGCGCGTTGGCTGACGGAGTGCAGCGCGTCGGGGTTCAGAACCGAAAGTGTCACTGCATAATGCCTGAGCAGCGGAAAGGTCACGAAGGCCTGATACAGCACCGACCACATCAAGAAGACGAAGAAATAGACGACCACCAAAATCGCTGTCACCACACTGCGCGGCAGATCAGAGGGTGGCAGGTTTTGCGTTTGATCTGGCGCGATGACAGTCATCACCTGTTCGATCCCAAAGAAATAGCCTGCCAGAAAGATCAGGCCCGTGAAGCCGATAACCAGCACCAGATAGCTGATCAAATACCCCACGCAGTAGATCGAAAAGACCCGTTTCGGGCGCGGGTTTGTATCTAGCCGCATGCCGTTTGCTGTTTTGTGATTGTTGAGGATGCGGCGGCTGGCGACGGCGTAGTGGATGACCCCGTACAGCACGGCGAGGGCTACGGGTATGGCAAACCAGAGACGCCAGAGGTCTTGGCTTTCGCCCCAGAAGGCGTCGGATTGCAAGAAGGGGTCTTTGGTCAGGTCAACGCCAATCGGTTCGTACCATAACACCCAAGCGGCGAACCCTGCGGCGAGAAATAAGGCAATGACAAAGGGCACGCCAGCTTTGTAGAGCATCGGCCAGCGGCCTTCTTGAGTCAGCCTGAGTGAGCCGAAATTGGTCCGGTCTGTTTTGTATTTTTCCAACCAAAAGGTCATCCGCGGCCACAGCAAGCCTGCGCTGACAATCGTGACTGCCCAATGGACAAGCGCGCGCCACGCGTAGCCCCATGCACCGGGATCCAGCGCGAAACGGACGCCGCGCCAGCGGGTGCGTGCCAGTATGTAGCGCCTTGCGCGGTAGCGGGCATAGAACCAGAGCGGCACCACCCCCAGAAAGCTGACGAAGTAGCCGTAGGTCGTGCCTTCGAACAGCGAGAACGATGCGAACATCAGCAGCAAGTTCACGATGCCGATGTAGAAAGCCAGAATGACCACCGCGATCAAAAATCCGAGCAATTTCTCGATAGGGTCGCCGGTGTATTCCATCGGGTGTCCACCGATGCGGATAGAGGACCAATACCAGCGCCGGAGCCTCGTTTTCATCCAAAAGCGGTAGATGCCCAGCGTCAGGATCGACAGGATGCCGGTTTTGAAGGCCAGCCAAAAAACCGCCCCGCGTTTGCCTGCGAATGTGACGTCTAAGGGGTCAGGTGGATTTTGAAGTTCAGTCAAACTATTCACGACCCTCGCGCCCTTCCCTTTTTCAGAAGGATCCTCAAACGATCTGCGGCTTTTGAACGCCTTAGCTCTGCTATCACTACCTTTGACATACCTATCGGAGAGTTGCGTTGCCGGGCATCATATTCGATGCGCCGTTGAAAATAACCGGCGTTTCGCAAAGCCGACAACCGAAGCTGTTCGGGGTCTACATGTTGGGCGATATTGACCGTCGTGCTTATCGAATTGCGCATAAATCGCAGGTCGCCCGTAAGCAAAAACAAATCGGCCTGCTGTCGTTGGGTTCGAATTGGCAGGTAATCGGACTTACGCGGACCTCGCAGCGAGTAGAGCGGTTTTCGCAGTTTGCGGTCAAAAGATCGAAAATTCCCGGCCACGGTTAAAGACCCAGCCTGAACAAGTTTGTCGAACCCATCATCCGGCCATAGTCCATGCGCTTCGTTCAGCGCGAGCGTTGCGAAAATATGGCCATTCAGCACCAATGTCGGCTCACCATCGGGCAATGGATATTCTTCGAACCACAAATGTCTGTCGTTGGTCACAAAGCTAATCCAGCGATCAGGTGGTGTTTGACCCTCGATACACGGCAACCGGTAAGCATTTGCATAGGATCGAACCAGTGCTTTCAACTGTTTTGATCGCGCAGGTTTGCGAAAAGCCGCCATAGAGCGGATCAGTCCGAATATTGCAAAGGCGTTTGCTATTCCACTAACCCAAGGGTTTGCTGTTGGCACGCGCCCGTTGGCGAATACAAAGCGGCTTTCGACCCATGCCTTTTCATCCTCGACGACGGTGAATTCCGAAAGCCGTGTCAGCAAGGCGTCAAGGATCGCAAGCGCCTGCGTTTTGTCTTTATATGCCGGTCGGGTTTCTAGGTAGTCCGCGATTATGTTCGCATTCCGCCAGAATTTTACAGGTTGAAACGGTTGCTTAAATTCGTGTGAATACAAAGTGTCCCAGGGAGCAGGCAGCGCCTCTTCAAGGGGCAGATCAGAATTGGGCCGCCAGTTTTCATATTCAGGCGTAAGAAGTTTTGAAGCCTTTAGCCGGTGGGCGGGGAACAGATCATAGGTCCCGATCTTGTACATTGATTTGCCTCTCATACTGAGATGATTTGCCATCCCGCTCTGTTCTCAAATCGAAACATCATGTTGGGGCGCATTCAAAGCCGATCAGGTGAACCTGTTGTCGCGTGGGAAACCGCGGGGGGCCATCCGGCCTGATCCGGCGCGTTTTCCGGTCCATTCGGCAAGCTCGGTCTCTGTTCTTGTGCGTCCTGCGGGGTCTGACCAGCTGAGCCCTTCGGCAAGGGTGAAGGTGGTTGCATCAGAAAGCCCCCCGTCTTTATATTTCTGCAAGCGCACGCCTTTGCCACGGCCCATTTCCGGCAATTCGTCCGCTGCAAAGACCAGCACTTTGCGGTTCTCACCGACAACGGCGATGGAATCGCCTTTCACCGGCTGGCAGATCCTTGCTTTTACATCGCCGCGCACGTTTAGCACCTGTTTGCCTGTGCGGGTCTGTGCGATCACGTCTGCCTCGGGCACGATGAACCCGTCCCCTGCGCTGGATGCAACCAGCAGTTTGCGGTCCGGCTGGTGGATAAAGATGTCGACGATGTCTGCATCGTTCGGCAGATCAATCATAAGCCGCAACGGCTCGCCCATGCCGCGTCCGCCGGGCAGGTTCATGGCTGACACCGTATAAAAGCGCCCGTTTGCCCCGAAGACCAACAGACGGTCTGTGGTTTCAGCGTGGAACATGTGGCGCGGGCCGTCGCCGTCTTTGAATTTCAGCTCTTGGGTCAGATCAATGTGGCCCTTCATGGCCCGAACCCAACCCATTTCGCTGCACACAACGGTGATGGGTTCACGGTCGATCATGGCCTCAAGCGGCACGTCTTCGACTTCGGTGGCTTCCGCGAATTGAGTGCGCCGTTCCCCGTATTCGTAGCCTTTGCCGAAGGTCTTTTTGGTTTCTTTGAGTTGGTCGCTGATTGCCGTCCATTGCAGGTCTGCATTGGCGAGCAGGTCTTCTAGCCCTGCGCGTTCTTCCATGAGGGCGGCCTGTTCGTTGAGCAGTTCCATTTCCTCAAGCTTGCGCAAGGAGCGCAGGCGCATGTTCAAGATCGCTTCGACCTGGACTTCGGTCAGGGTTTCGTCGTCGTCTGCGGGCTTAGCCTCGCCCAGCAGCTTGGCAGGTCGCACGTAGTCGGCTTCGTCCATCGCGCGAGTGAAGTCTTTGCCCCAGTCTTCGAACCGGAGCGCCTGTTTGGGGTCTTCGTCGTAGCGGATAATGTCGATCACGCGGTCGAGGTTCAGGAAGGCGATGATGAAGCCTTCGAGGATTTCCAAGCGGTGGTCGATCTTTTCCATCCGGTGTTTTGACCGGCGCAGCAGTACGTCCTGGCGGTGATCAAGGAAGGCGCGCAGCACCTCTTTGAGGCTACAGACCTGCGGTGTCAGCCCGTCGATCAGCACGTTCATGTTGAGGCTGAACCGCACCTCAAGATCGCAGTTGCGGTACATCATGCCCATCAGAACGTCTGGGTCCACAGACCGCGATTTGGGTTCCAAGATCAGTCGGATGTCATCTGCGGATTCATCGCGCACATCTGCGAGGATCGGGATTTTCTTGGCTTGGATCAGTTCCGCGATTTTCTCAATCAGTTTGGATTTCTGGACCTGATAGGGGATTTCCGTGATGACGATTTGCCATTGGCCGCGCCCAAGGTCTTCGATTTCGTGTTTGCAGCGCAGCCGGAAGCTGCCGCGGCCTGTGCGGTAGGCGGTTGCGATGTTTTCCGCCGGTTCAACGATTGTGCCGCCTGTCGGGAAGTCAGGCCCCGGCACGTAGTTCAGTAATGTGTCGTCCCGCGCGTCTGGCGTTTTGATCAGGTGCAGGCAGGCGTCGATCAGCTCGCCAATGTTGTGGGGCGGGATGTTCGTGGCCATGCCGACCGCGATGCCGCTGGAGCCGTTGGCGAGCAGGTTCGGGAAAGTGGCAGGCAGGACGACGGGTTCTGTCAGGGTGCCGTCGTAGTTGTCGCGGAAGTCGACTGCGTTTTCGGCTAACCCTTCGAGCAGCGCCTCGGAGACAGCCGTCATCCGTGCTTCGGTGTAGCGCGCCGCCGCTGGGTTATCGCCGTCGATGTTGCCAAAGTTGCCCTGCCCGTCGGCCAGCGGGTAGCGCATGTTAAAATCTTGGGCGAGCCGCGCCATCGCATCGTAAATCGCCGCGTCCCCGTGCGGGTGATAGTTGCCCATCACGTCGCCCACGATCTTGGCCGATTTTCGGAAACCTGCCGTGGACGACAGCCGCAGTTCGCGCATCGCGTAGAGGATTCGACGGTGCACCGGTTTCAACCCGTCGCGGGCATCCGGTAGGGCGCGGTGCATGATCGTGGAGAGCGCATAGGTCAGATAACGATCCCCCAAAGCCCGACGCAGAGTTTCGGTCACATCGCCAGAGGCGTTTGCGTCTTCGGGCATCATATTGGGGTCATCGGTGTGATCTGTCATAGATGCTGTGATACGCAAGACCGCAAGCACGGTAAAGCCGCGCTTTGGGCTTTCTGCGCGAAAGATGAGCGTCAGTTTGCTGGAATTTCCCCCTGCCCCTGACTGTATTCTTTGCTATAGGTCGTAACCGGAACGAAGGTGATGCGTTCCGATCGCAATATTTATCGCCTCAGGGGGCACCATGAACCGGTTTATTCTGCTGACCTTCGCGCTGTTGGGTTTGACGTTCTATCAAATGAGCGGTGGAAGTGAATTCCAGCCGCCTGCGCGTCCTGTGATTGTAGAGACGGCTTTGGAACCGGCTGCGGCCCCTGTGGAGGTTGCAACTGTGACCCCTGCTTCGACAGAAGTGTCATTGTCGACCACGCTGCCGCAGGTGGCTGTGGCTGCGACCGATGCCGCGCAAGACGACACCACATTGGCCCCGCGTCAGGTATCGGCGACCATTCGCGACGCAGTGACCGAAGCTTTGGAAGATACCGCGCAAGAGCTTGCGTCGGTGGAGACTGTATCGGCTGAAAGCACCGCGTCCGAAGAGGCGTTGGCGGACACTACCGAACAGCGGCTGGTTGTGCCAAGCCTGATCTCGGACATTCGGTCTGTTACTGGCAACAGCGTCAACATGCGCGCCGGTCCGGGCACTGATTTCGATGTTGTAGACCGCTTGAACCGTGGGTCCGAAGTTGAAGTCCTGCAAGACCCCGGCACCGGCTGGTTAGAACTGCGCGCGGTCGATTCCGGTGTGACGGGCTGGATTGCAGATTGGCTTGTGTCAGCCAGCTAGGCCCATATTGCATCCCTGCGCCCTGCAGGTCACAACGGGCGAAAAGGGTGCGTCATGCAAAAATCAATTCTCATTACAGGATGTTCTTCGGGCATTGGCTATGACGCAGCCCACGGGATGCGCGCTGCTGGATGGCGGGTCTTTGCATCCTGCCGTGCGCAAGACGATTGCGACCGTTTGATCGCAGAAGGTTTCGAAAGTCCGCGCATTGATTATGCGGATGAGCCCACGATCCACGCTGGATTGGCAGAGGTTCTGGCCGCGACAGGGGGCACGCTGGACGCTGTGTTCAACAACGGCGCCTATGCCTCACCCGGCGCGTTGGAAGACCTGCCCACCCAAGCCCTGCGTGATAATTTTGAGGCCAACGTCTTTGGATGGCACACCCTGACCCGCGCTGTGTTGCCTGCGATGCGCAAGCAGGGGCATGGGCGGATTGTGCAGTGTTCTTCGGTGCTTGGGATGGTGGCGATGCCTTGGCGGGGGTCTTATAATTCCACCAAGTTCGCCATTGAAGGGCTAACTGACACCTTGCGGCTGGAGCTGCGCGACACCAATATTAAACCCATCTTGATCGAACCGGGGCCGATCACAACAAAGATCAGGGTCAATTCTATCCCGCATTTTGAACGCTGGATTGACTGGGAAAACAGCCCCCGCGCCGAGGACTACCGAACGAGCCTGCGCAAAAGGCTGTATGAGGACAACGGGCCGGATACATTTGAGTTGCCGCCCTCTGCCGTGACCAAGAAGTTGCTGCATGCCGTGAGTTCGGATCGGCCAAGGCGGCGGTACTTTGTGACCACTCCGACCTATATTGCGGCGGTCTTTCGGCGGATTTTGCCGGTTTGGGCGACAGATTGGATTATGACGCGCGGTTGATCGCGGGCGCGGGGTGCGCAAAAACCTGTTCGCTTTTTGACCCGCAGCCGCTACATCAGCATTTCATAGGTAGCAGGCGGACACGCGATATGATGAACGACCCACTTTTTATTCTGATCATTCTAGCGGTTCTGGCCGTTGTGGTTGTGCTTGTGCTCGGGCTTGGCGGGTTCGCGTCGGGCAAGGCAGATGCAGCCAAGCGCAGCAATAAAATGATGCAGCTTCGGTTGCTGTTTCAGTTCATCGCTGTGGTTTTGATTGCCGCTTATGTCTATTTCAGTCGCCAAGGGGGGTAAGCGATCATGGTCGTTTTGAACAAAATTTACACGCGCACGGGTGATGCCGGCGATACCGCGCTTGGAAACGGGCATCGTGTCGCGAAACATTCGCCCCGTGTCAGCGCCTATGGCACGTCGGACGAGCTGAACTGTTTTGTCGGGGTCGCGCGGCTTGAAGCAACCGGCGAAATGGATGCCCAGCTTGCGATGATCCAGAACGACCTGTTCGATCTGGGCGCGGACATGTGCCGCCCTGATATGGAGCTGGACGCAGATGCTGAATACCCGCCGTTGCGGATGTCGGTGACGCAGGTTGAACGCCTTGAGGCCGAGATTGATGCGATGACGAACACCCTTGAGCCTTTGCGCAGTTTTATCCTGCCGGGTGGCTCAAAGCTGTCCGCGCACTTGCATGTCTGCCGCACTGTCGCCCGCCGTGCCGAGCGGTTGAGCGTTGAACTGGCTGCCATGGAAACCGTCAATGAGGCTGCTGTGAAGTACCTGAACCGGCTGAGTGACTGGTTTTTTGTCGCCGCCCGCATGGCCAATGATGAAGGCAAAACGGACGTTCTTTGGGTTCCCGGTGCGAACCGATAGGAAAGGTTTTCCCCAAAACGCGACGTCCAAAGCCCCGAATGTGACGATTTTACCCTGTTTCCGGTGGTCTACCCTTTGTAGAACGACTGGGAAACGAAGATGAAACTCCGGATTCGCCTGAGGATTTCGGAATTAACCAAGGAGAGCACCGCTCATGAAGGTACTGGTACCTGTCAAACGTGTGATCGACTACAACGTGAAAGTGCGCGTCAAAGCGGACGGATCGGGTGTTGATCTTGCCAACGTAAAGATGTCGATGAACCCGTTTGACGAGATTGCCGTCGAACAGGCCATCCGCCTGAAAGAAGCTGGTCAAGCTGAAGAAGTGATCGCTGTATCTATCGGCGTGAAGCAAAGCCAGGAAACCCTGCGTACTGCTTTGGCGATGGGTGCCGACCGCGCCATTCTGGTCGTTGCGGCTGATGATGTGCACACCGACATCGAGCCTTTGGCCGTTGCCAAGATCCTGAAAGCGGTTGTTGACGAAGAGCAGCCCGGTCTGGTTCTGGCGGGCAAACAAGCCATCGACAACGATATGAACGCCACTGGTCAGATGCTTTCTGCCCTGATGGGTTGGTCGCAGGCGACCTTTGCATCCGAGCTGGCGATTGATGGCGATAGCGCCCAAGTCACCCGCGAAGTGGATGGCGGCTTGCAGACCATTAAGGTCAAGATGCCCACAATCGTCACTGTTGACCTGCGCTTGAACGAGCCGCGTTATGCGTCGTTGCCGAACATCATGAAGGCCAAGAAAAAGCCTTTGGATGAGAAAACAGCCGCTGACTATGGTGTCGATGTGACCCCCCGTTTGCAGATCACTGCAACCGCCGAGCCTGAGGCCCGTGCCGCTGGTATCAAGGTTGGATCGGTCGACGAGCTGGTTGAGAAACTTAAAGAAGCGGGAGCAGTATAATGGCAGTTCTTTTGATGGCGGAAGTCAACGATGGCGAATTGGCCATGGACGCGACCGCAAAAGCCGTAACCGCAGCCTCCGCTTTGGGTGATGTGACCGTTCTGTGCACCGGCGCGACTTGTTCTGATGCCGCCGCCGCAGCCGCGACGATCACTGGCGTGTCCAAAGTGCTTTGCGCTGAAGATGCGATTTACGGCAAACGTCTGGCCGAGCCGGTCGCTGATCTGCTGGTGTCGCTTGCGGGCGATTATGAGCACATCGTTGCCCCTGCGACGACTGATGCCAAGAACATCATGCCCCGCGTTGCGGCTTTGCTTGATGTGATGCTGATCTCTGAAGCTGTGTCTGTCGTTGATGGCAGCACTTTTGAGCGTCCGATCTATGCCGGTAACGCCATTCAGACAGTCAAATCGTCTGATGCCAAGAAGGTTGTAACCTTCCGGACGTCGACCTTTGATGCGGCGGCCGAAGGCGGTTCTGCGTCTGTCGACACCATTGGTGCAGCGGGTAACCCTGGCCTGTCCGAATGGGTTGAAGACAAGGTTGCCGCAAGCGACCGCCCTGAACTGACATCTGCGGGTGTTGTTGTATCTGGTGGCCGCGGTGTTGGGTCTGAGGAAGACTTCAAACTGATCGAAGGTCTGGCGGACAAACTGGGTGCGGCTGTTGGCGCGTCCCGTGCGGCTGTGGACAGTGGCTATGCCCCGAACGACTGGCAGGTTGGCCAGACGGGCAAGGTTGTCGCCCCTGATCTGTACGTTGCCGTCGGCATTTCAGGTGCGATCCAGCACTTGGCCGGTATGAAAGACAGCAAGATCATCGTCGCGATCAACAAAGACGAAGAAGCACCGATTTTTCAGGTTGCCGACTTCGGTCTGGTTGCGGACTTGTTTGACGCCGTGCCTGAATTGACAGGCAAGCTGTAACAGCGACGATCCAAAGTGAATTGAAAGGCCCGTCAGCGCGACGGGCCTTTTTTCGTTCCGAGCATGCTTTCCAGAACCGGTGTAACGGCTTCTGCGATTTCATGATGTGCAGCGGGGCCCAGAAGTTCTTGGGCCAGATGCACTTCTGACGGGTCATAGATCATGCCGTCGATGCCCATCGCGATGGCCTCAGGGCTGATCACGACCTCAACAAGTTTGGTTGCGTGACTTTCAATACGATTGATCATTTCGCTTGTGATCAGATGCGGAGACGCGTCCCTGCTTTCCTGTTCAGGCGCGTGATCTGAAATCCAAAGCAACACGGTTTTACCATCAATATCCGTGAGCATCTGGATCATGCGCGCGACCCAAGCTTCGCGCAGTTCAGATTCAATGGCGCGAAACCTGTCCGGCGAAGTCTTCTCAAGATGTCGCAAGAGATGGTTTGTAAAGTTGAATTCTGCAAAATCCACGTCACCGTAGATTGTGGACAGAAGTCCGGATTCCTTCACAAATCGGTCGTTTCGCCTTGGATGAACGGAATACATCCGGTTGGACATATTATCGGCGCCCATGATCTGAACGACGGTTACCTTAGCCTGAGACGCGGCCTGCGGAACGTATGGGTCATTGATAAAGGCATCCACGCCAGCATTCATGCAGCCAAAATTCACGCACGGCAGACCAAGGGATTGTTCGACCAGATCCGGGAAGGGAGTTTCGACAAATTTGCCGTAGGTTTCCGAGCTGCCGATGAAGGCTACGTGATCTGCTTTAAGTTTGCGCCGTGGTCCACGGAACAAAAGTTTCGACCGGCCATACCGGCATGTTAAGTAGTCAAGCGCAGACGTGCGCCTTTGCATAAAGGTCATTTTACCCACCAATACTAATTTTCACCCAAAGTCAGATTCGCAGATAACCATTTCCAAATGGCTAACCTTCAAATTCACTGAAATCTTTAACGGATCGCGCCCTTGCGAAGTCTTCGATCTGACCCTTATTGTGTTCTCAAACCAAAGGGGCACCGGCATGGACATTCAATCAATCGGAATTGTGGGCGCGGGCCAGATGGGCAACGGGATCGCGCATGTGATGGCCGTTGCAGGCTACGACGTGATGATGACGGACGTCAGTGCCGACGCGCTATCAGCAGCGATGGCCAAGATTGACAAGAACCTTGACCGCCAAGTTAGCCGAGATTTGATCAGCGCGGGTGACAAATCAGCTGCGATGGCGCGCATCAAAACCACCGAAAGTCTGCCTGAACTAGGGCCATCCGACCTGATTATTGAAGCCGCGACCGAGCGTGAAACCGTCAAACAGGCGATTTTTGAGGACCTGCTGCCGCATATCAAACCTGAGACCATTTTGACGTCTAACACTTCTTCCATTTCCATCACACGGTTGGCCAGCCGCACGGACCGGCCTGAAAAGTTCATGGGCTTTCATTTCATGAACCCCGTGCCAGTCATGCAGTTGGTTGAATTGATCCGAGGCATCGCCACCGATGAGCCGACGTTTAAGGCCTGTCATGCGGTGGTCGAAAAGCTGGGCAAAACGGCTGCCACGGCTGAAGATTTTCCGGCCTTTATCGTCAATCGCATCTTGATGCCGATGATCAATGAGGCGGTTTACACGCTGTATGAAGGGGTCGGGTCGGTCAAATCTATCGACGAATCCCTGAAACTGGGGGCGAACCATCCGATGGGCCCGCTGGAGCTGGCCGATTTCATTGGGTTGGACACCTGTTTGGCGATTATGAACGTGTTGCATGACGGGTTGGCCGATACCAAATACCGCCCCTGTCCGCTTTTGACCAAATATGTGGAAGCTGGGTGGCTGGGTCGCAAAACCAAACGCGGGTTTTATGACTACCGTGGCGAGACGCCGGTCCCGACCCGTTAGGATTTTTCCCCAAGGGCAAGTGTGTGTTCGCGCAGCCATGCCATGAACCCGCGCGGATCGGTTTCTAACCGTTCCATCTGCGCGTCGGTCAAGGGCTCCCCAATAACCGGTGCTTGCGGTTTGTTGCAGGACCGCACGATTTCATGCAGCAGCAACCCTTGGCGCAGAATGGGCGAAATCCGGTTGGCGATTTGGTAGGCCCGAGAGTTATGCCCGGGATAGAAAATCGGAACGACGCGGGCGCCGGATTTGCGGATCATTTTGGCGGTGAAAAGGCTCCATTCCTGTTCTACAGGCGGGCCAAACATCGTGTCAGACGACATCACCACCCCCGCAGGAAACAGGGCAACAACCCCACCTTCGGCCAAATGCTTCATCGAATTGGCGCGCATCTCGACCATTTTGCGTTGCGCTTCGGGGTCGTGCGGGAACGGCACGGGGATCATGAAAGAGGTCGCGGCCTCGTCCAGACCGGTCAGAACCGAGCGGGTCAGAATACGGTAGTCTTGCCGCACGCGCCCGATGAGATCTGCAAAGATCATACCGTCGACCATGCCATGCGGGTGGTTTGCCACCACGACGACAGGTCCGTCTTGCGGGATATTGGCGATTTGGTCGGCAGGGGTTTGAAGTTCGATCCCCATCACGTTCAACGCACCACGCCAGAACCGCTGACCGCGATAGCTTTCGTTCGTTTTCTCGAACTTGTTGACCATGCGCAGAATGGTGATTTTGCCGGTGAACCATTCGATGGTGCGGATCGCGAGTGACGTCCATTTGTCATCGAAAGAATTGGCATAGGTCAGGGTGCGCCGATCATAGATCTCGCCCTGCGCTTCTTCGGTCTCTGACGAGACTTTCAAATCGTTGTCTTGAACTGTATCGACCACTCAATCGTTCCTTTTGAGTTTGGCCAGACCAAAGGTTAGCCGCCCTCTCCGAACTTGTCGGCTACCAGTGCTTCTATTGCTTGCGAAAGTGCGTCCGCATCTGGCCCCGACGTTGTAACGTCAATATAGGTTCCTTTGGACGCTGCCAACATCAAAAGCCCCATGATGCTGTCCGCAGAGGCGGACTGGCCGTCGCGGGTGACCTCTGCACTGGCGTCAAAGCCTTCCACAACTTCGACCAGTTTGGCCGAGGCCCGTGCGTGGAGCCCTTTTTCGTTTACGATTTCCAACGTTGAATGGGTCATGGCGTGGTCCTTTCCTCTGGTCAGAGGTGCAAGTTCTGGCTGTCTATGTACTTTTTACCAGCTTCCAGAGCGGCCCGCACGGCATCGGGCACCGGTTTGTCACGGCTTTTGGCGAGCTTGATCAACATGGGCAGATTGGCGCCATAGAGGATCCGCCGGTTTTCGGGTTGGCAGGCCAAAAGGCTTAGGTTGGACGGCGACCCCCCAAACAGATCTGTGACCACCACGACCCCGTCGCCCTGATCAACCGCATCCGCTGCTGCGCAGATTTCGTTTTGTTTGGCATCCCGTTCGTGGTCGGCTTCGATGGCGATGGCCATGACCCCGGTTTGCTCGCCAACGACGTGTTCAATTGCGGCCAGATATTCTTTCGCCAGTCGACCGTGGGCGACGATGACAATTCCGATCACAGGCGCCTCTCTTCCTCGGTTCGACGGTCCAATTCACGGTGCCTTATAGACACCTGCCAACCGTCCTTCGCAAGTGCCGCTGTTAGGCTTTCCGCAACGGCAACTGATCTATGCTGCCCGCCTGTACACCCAAAGCCGATTGAAAAATGAGTTTTTCCCTCATCACGGTAGGCGGGCAAGAGCATTTGGCTAAGATCAAGCACCCGGTCAAAGAAGGGCGCGAACCTATCGTCGCTTTGCACATAGGTTGCCACATCAGCATCCGTGCCGTTCAACTTGCGCAGGGCGGGCACCCAATAAGGGTTTTGCAGGAAGCGACAGTCAAACACGGTATCAATGCCGCGCGGCAGACCCCGTTTATAGGAAAAGGACTGCACCGACACGGCGAGCGTTTTGACATCGGGCACCCCGAACCATTGCTGCACTTCGGCTTTGAGCTGGTGGACATTCAGATCAGACGTGTCGATCAGCACATCAGCGCGGTGCCGGATCGGGCGCAGCAGGTCAAAATCCCGCTCGATCCCCGTCAACGGGCTTTCGGCAGGCGCCAGTGGGTGCCGCCGTCGTGTTTCGGAGAACCGTTGGACCAGAACGGTCGCGCTGCAATCCAGATACAGAACCTCACCTGCGATGCCGTCATAAGTTGCGAGATTATCGATCAGCTCGATCAGGGCGTCGGTTGAAAAATCCCGATTTCGAGTGTCAATGCCGAGCGCCATGTTACGTTCTAGTGGTGGACCGCCAAGCAATCTGGGCAACAGGCTGAGCGGCAGGTTGTCGATGGCCTCAAATCCGATGTCTTCGAGCGTTTTGATCGCCGTTGATCGCCCTGCACCGGACGGACCTGTCACCAAGACAACGCGACGGGGCGTTGCTGTCTGGAGGTTTGACTGATCCGGTTTTGTGTTCATTTGGGCGATCCATCCTGCGTTCCACCCAAGAGATATTGCAAAAGGGCTGCTGGAAAAGAGGGTATTTCGACTTTGTGAAGCAGCGGCAGGCGTACTTCAAGCACTGTGATCTCACGAGGGGGTGGGATTCTGGCTGTCTCGGACTGGTCCAAAGTGACGACTGCGTGCACTTTGGTTGGTGTGCCGGTCGGGACGTTCAGGATGCCAACGCCCCGCGCTTCGATCATGTTCTTTAAGGCTGGTGGGCAGCTTGCAATCAGGCCGGCGCCTTCGCGGGCAAGAACAACGCGATCATCCGCGATCAGCTCTGCCCCGAGGGCGATCATCTGTAGGGCAAGGCTGGATTTACCGGCACCAGACGCGCCAAGGATCAGCAATCCGCGGCCGTGATACGCGACGCAACTGGCATGCACGGGGGATTGGAGGTCGGGCTGATCTTGAAGGCCGCCCGACTGTTCCATGACTTAGACCGGCAGACCCACAACAAACCGCGCACCCAGAGGTTCGGAGGTAATGTCAGCCTCTGTCGGGCGAATGTTCTCGGCCCAGATCACGCCGCCATGGGCTTCGACGATCTGTTTGGAAATCGCGAGACCAAGGCCGGAGTTGTTGCCAAAGTGCTCTTCCGGACGCTGCGAATAGAAGCGCGTGAAGATCTTGGACAGAGCCTGATCCGGAATACCGGGGCCTGTGTCTTCCACCACAACCAGCACACGGCTTTCGCGTTTGCGGACCCAGACACGGATCGCGTCGCCGTCTTCGCAGAACGAAATGGCGTTGGTGATCAAGTTGACGAACACCTGCGCCAGTCTGGCTTCGAGGCCAAGAATTTCGACAGGGGTCTTGGGCAGATCGGCAATAAAGTCGACGCCTTTGGATCCTGCATCTTCGCCCAGATATTGCCCAAGATTGTCGAGCATTTTGACCAGATCAAACTGCTCTTCCTCTTCTTTGACCAGTTCTGCGTCCAGACGCGAGGCGTTGGAGATATCGCTGACCAAGCGGTCAAGGCGGCGCACGTCATGTTCGATGACATCCAGAAGCTTCTGTTTATGATCGTCACGTTTCACCATCCGCAGAGAGCCAACAGCAGAGCGCAGGCTGGCCAGCGGGTTTTTGATTTCGTGGGCCACATCGGCAGCGAACTGTTCGTTGCCTTCGATACGGTTGTAAAGGGCAGACACCATGCCACGCAGGGCGCCAGAGAGACGTCCGATTTCGTCGGGACGTGCTGTCAAATCCGGAATACGGATGCGACCAGGGTTCACTTTGCGGCTGTCTTTGTCGCGTCCGAGCTCTGCCGCTTCGGCCAATTCGGACAGCGGGTTTGAGATTGTAGAGGCCAAAACGAGGCTAAGCCCGATCGACACCAGCGTCGCGATGATAAACATCTGCAACACGCGTTCGCGTTCGTTGCGAACAATTTTATCAATCTCGCCGGCCGCACTTGTGATCGCCACAACGCCGACCGCTTTGCCATTGTGCACAACGGGGGTCGCGACGCTGAACAAGGTGCTGCCATCCGCGCCAAGGCTATCCTGGACCTGTGTTTGCCCGGAAAGGCTGCCTTCTACCAAAGCGCGCAGTTGTTCTTCGACGGATTGCTGTTCGCTTCCGAAGATCGAAATGGGCGAAGACAGGAAGGACCAAATCGCTGACAACCCGTCCCCGATCAATGTCTTTCCGTCACCGTCGTTTTCAAGCCCTGCGACCGTGGTCAAATCAGCCTGTCCTTCGATCTGACCCAAAAGCGTTTTGGACGGATCGAACAGGAACACTTCGATGCCGCCGCGCAGGTCCAGCCCTTCGAGGGTGGATTGCAGATCGACATCGGGTGCAGACAGCGGTGTGGCTGACTGAATGGGTTGGAACTGCGTCTCGATCACGTCCGCGATCAGCTCAGCCTCACTGACAAGCGCATTGGCGCGTTGCAGCACAAGACTGTCCCGAGACGAGTTCAGATACAGGATACCCGCAACCAGAATGTTCAACGCAATCAGGTTAAAGGTAATGATCTTGCGGGTGAGAGGAGACGACCGCAAAGAGAAGCGCATTCTCCGGCGTCCGCCAGCCGCTGCGTCATCTACGGCGTTGCCTGGGGCGACCCAATCGTCGCCCAGAACAACATCTCCGTCCCGCTTGGGGTTTGGATCTTGTCGCACGAAGGTCCTTTCGGCCAATGCCACGAGGGCAAGCCTTTATTCTTCGTTGTATCTATAGCCGATACCATACAACGTCTCAATCGCAGAGAAGTTGTCATCAGCGGTCCGCATCTTCTTGCGCAGACGTTTGATGTGGCTGTCGATGGTGCGATCATCGACATAAACTTGGTCGTCATATGCCACATCCATCAACTGGTCGCGGGATTTCACAAAGCCGGGGCGTTGCGCCAGGGCTTGCAACAACAGGAATTCGGTGACGGTCAGGGAGACGTCTTTGCCTTTCCAAGAGACCGCATGGCGCAACGGATCCATCCGCAGATCACCACGTTCCATCAACTTGGTTTCTTCTGTGTCACCTACAATGTTGCCGTCTTCGGCTTCTTGGCGACGCAGCAGTGCGCGAATGCGTTCAACGAGAAGACGCTGGGAAAACGGCTTTTTGACGTAATCGTCAGCCCCCATCCGCAGGCCCAAGACCTCGTCGATTTCGTCATCCTTGGATGTCAGGAAAATGACTGGCATCGTGGTTTTCTGGCGCAAGCGTTGTAGCAGGTCCATTCCATCCATGCGGGGCATTTTGATGTCCAGAACTGCCATATCGGGGAGGCGTTTGTTAAACGCGTCCAAAGCGGCCTGACCATCGTTATATGTTTCAACTTCGAAACCCTCTGCCTCAAGGGTCATGGATACGGACGTTAGGATATTTCTATCGTCATCAACCAATGCGATTTTCGACATTGTGTATTCCTTCGTACTGCTACGTAATTATTATTTTTAGTCGTCATCCCTGTTCTAGGACAACGAATCAATCAATAAGTGCGAATCAAGGCACTGTTGTGACCATTTCGACCCAAAATTGATAAGGAATGGCTAATTTGGCCCTTATTGTTGCCTCACTTTGGACAGGTTTCAGGGTGGTTGCGCTAAATGTGGCTGTGGTGGCGCTAACTGCGCGAAAGCGTCCTGTTCATGTTATAAAACGCCATGCTAAAGCCACACTACGCTGACAAATCGCTTTTCAAAGCATCAAGACAAGCAGCGCTATCGCGCAGGCACAGGAGTTAAAGACTATGACATTTGGACGGGTAAATCCGAAATTCCGGCTCGAAGACCAAGGCATCGAAGGGCTGGGAAATGTCTATTACAACCTGATGGAGCCTGCTCTGATTGAGACAGCTCTTAAGAATGGTGAAGGCACATTGGGCAATGGCGGCGCCTTTCTTGTGACCACCGGTAAGTTTACAGGCCGTTCGCCCAACGACAAACATGTCGTTAAATCGGACAGCGTTGCCGACACCATCTGGTGGGAAAACAACAAACCCATGTCGCCCGAAGGCTTTGATGCGCTTTATGCAGACATGCTGGAGCACATGAAGGGCCGCGACTATTACGTTCAAGATTTGGTGGGCGGTGCAGACCCTGCCCATTCTATCGATGTGCGCATGGTCACAGAGCTTGCCTGGCACGGTCTTTTCATCCGCCACATGTTGCGCCGCCCTGATCGCGATGCGCTTGATACGTTTACGTCGGATTTTACAGTCATCAACTGCCCGACTTTCAAAGCAACGCCAGAGCGTCACAATTGCCGGTCTGAAACAGTGATTGCGATGAACTTTGACAAAAAGCTGATTTTGATCGGCGGCACCGAGTATGCAGGCGAGAACAAGAAGTCTGTGTTCAGCTTGCTCAACTATCTGCTGCCCGAAAAAGGCATCATGCCGATGCACTGTTCTGCTAACCACGCCAATGGCAATCCGGTTGATACGGCTGTGTTCTTTGGTCTGTCCGGCACCGGCAAAACGACCTTGTCCGCTGACCCCGGCCGCACCTTGATCGGTGATGATGAGCATGGCTGGTCAGATCGCGGTACGTTCAACTTTGAAGGTGGCTGCTATGCAAAGACCATCAACCTGAACCCGGAAGCCGAGCCTGAAATCTACGCGACCACCAACAAATTCGGCACGGTCATTGAAAACATGGTCTTTGACGAAGACACCAAAGAACTGGATTTCGACGACGACAGCCTGACCGCAAACATGCGCTGTGCTTATCCGTTGGACTATATCTCTAATGCGTCAGACACAGCTTTGGGTGGTCACCCTAAGAACATCATCATGCTGACTTGCGATGCCTTCGGCGTTCTGCCCCCCATCGCACGGCTGACGCCAGCGCAGGCCATGTACCACTTCTTGTCGGGCTTTACGTCCAAGGTTGCGGGCACGGAGCGCGGTGTGACTGAACCAGAGCCTACGTTCTCAACCTGCTTCGGCGCGCCCTTTATGCCGCGTCGTCCGGAAGTCTACGGCAATCTGCTGCGTGAAAAGATCGCCCAGCATGGTGCGACCTGCTGGCTGGTGAACACAGGCTGGACCGGTGGTGCTTATGGCACAGGCAGCCGTATGCCGATCCGCGCGACACGGGCCTTGTTGACCGCTGCCCTTGACGGATCGCTGGCTGAGGCCGAATTCCGTAAGGACCCGAACTTTGGCTTTGAGGTTCCTGTTTCGGTCAAAGGTGTTGCTGATATCCTGCTTGATCCGCGCCGGACGTGGGAAGATGGCAATGGCTATGACGCCCAAGCTTTGAAATTGGTGCAAATGTTCTCAAACAACTTTGAACAATATGTGCCCTATATCGACGATGACGTAAAAGCCGCCGCTATCGGCTGATCCTCCCCATAATATATGCAGCGAAGTGAAAGCGCCCTGTTTCCCAAGAACAGGGCGCTTTTGCTATTAGAACAGCCCGCGACGTATCAGGTTCAACCCCGCGACGATCAAAACCGCCAAGATCGCGCGGCGAAAGGCCTGCTGATCGATCCGGTCATGCACCTTGTTGCCCAGCCACATGCCGACCAGACAGGGCGGCACCAGCGCGATCGAAAGAGGCAATGTGTTCCACGTTAGAATACCGGACCCAATGTGCGCGAAAACAAGTGCGACCGCGCCGAGCCCGTAGATCACCCCCTGCACCCGCATGTGTTCGGACTTTTCGGTGTTGATAGCGGTCAGGTAAGACACGGTCGGCGGCCCCCAGATTCCCGACATGCCCCCGATGAAACCTGTGAAGGCGCCAACTGCGGCCTCGATGCGCCCGCTTGGGGCCGTCAGTTTGAAGGTCACGCCCAATAGCTGCATCGCAGCAAAGCCTGTGATCGCGATCCCGAGCATGAGAAACAGAACATTGTCCGGCAAGACCCGCAGCAATTGCGCAGAGGCCAGCATGAAGACCAACCCGACGCCCAGAAATACCCGAAACCGCCGCACGGATGACACGGCCGCAGGCACGCCTTGGCGTAGTGCCTGCCAGCCGTTTGTTGCGACTGTCGGTAACAAAAGACCCACCAAGGCGAGTTCCGGCGTCAAAAACAGGCTTAAACCCGAGATAAGCACCGTTGGCAGCGCAAAACCCACGATTCCCTTGATGAACCCACCAAAGAGGGAAACGGCCAATGCAAAGGCGACAAGGCTTGGGTCGAGGATTTGGAAAATAGAGCTCATGTGCTACAATCCGGGAAACAGTAGACCCGACTTACCCCGCTTAGTGCCGCACCGCAAAAAATCAATGCGCAATAAACGAACAAATTCGCGCTTTTCAAGGTATTTTTGTTGCGCTGCACCTGCGAAGTGATTATTCCAGACCGTGGAAAAAAGGAATTGATTCATGGCACATGACGGACAAGATCTGACACTGACCGCTCCGGTCATTCTTCCCGATCTTTTGAAGTTGACCGGCGCGGCAGTTGCCCCGGTTGAAACTGTATTTGAAATCGCGAAAGCCAACCTGACCGAGATGGTCACGGCAGATGGGCGTATCTCTGGTGGTTTGATCGAAGAGCACCAGACTGCCGCCCATGGTTTGGCGTGGTTGGCGACCTATTTGGAATCTCTGCGCCAGATGCAGCGCTGGGCCGAAAAGCTGGACGCTGAGAGCAAGTTTGGCGAGGCCGAACAGTTGATCCACCAGATCGCCTTTGGTGAGTACCTTTGGCAGGTCTATGGCGGCATCCCGATGTCACAGGGCGAGATCTTGCGTTTGCAGGACATTGGCCTGTCTCAGGATGATATGCGCGGGTTGATGTCCGAACCTGTGATGGCCCTGACCCAAGGCGGGAATACCCAAGCTGCACGCTTGCGTCTGGTTGAGCTGATGCAGGAACAGTCTGCCAATATCACCGTTGGGGCCTCTGGTCTGGACGACGAACTTGAGATGATCCGTGAGCAATTCCGACGCTATGCTTTGGAAAAGGTCGAACCTTTTGCACATGATTGGCATCTCAAGGATGAGCTGATCCCGATGGAGATCATCGAAGAGCTGGCCGAGATGGGCGTGTTCGGGCTGACGATCCCTGAAGAATACGGTGGCTTGGGTCTGTCCAAGGCGTCCATGTGCGTTGTGTCTGAAGAACTGTCGCGCGGCTATATCGGCGTTGGATCATTGGGCACGCGGTCCGAGATCGCGGCCGAGCTGATCATCGCGGGTGGTACTGAAGAGCAAAAGCAAAAGTGGTTGCCGCAACTGGCAAGCGCTGAGACTTTGCCGACGGCTGTTTTTACAGAACCGAACACGGGCTCTGATCTCGGGTCCCTGCGCACCCGCGCTGTTAAGGATGGCGATGACTATAAAATCACCGGCAACAAGACCTGGATCACCCATGCGGCGCGTACCCAAGTGATGACGCTTTTGGCGCGCACAGACCCTGACACGACCAACTACAAAGGTCTGTCCATGTTTCTGGCTGAGAAAACGCCGGGCGACGATGCGAACCCCTTCCCTACCGACGGGATGTCTGGTGGTGAGATTGAGGTTTTGGGTTATCGCGGCATGAAGGAATATGAGCTGGCCTTTGATGGTTTTCACGTCAAAGGGGAAAACCTTTTGGGCGGCGAAGAAGGCAAAGGCTTTAAGCAGCTGATGGAGACGTTTGAATCCGCCCGTATCCAGACTGCTGCGCGGGCGATTGGGGTTGCTCAATCCGCTCTCGATATTTCGATGCAGTACGCGGAAGATCGCAAGCAATTCGGCAAGTCTTTGATCGAGTTCCCACGTGTTGCCGGCAAGCTGGCGATGATGGCGGTTGAAATCATGGTTGCGCGTCAGTTGACTTATTTCTCAGCCGAGGAAAAGGACAATGGGCGCCGCTGTGATCTTGAGGCCGGTATGGCAAAATTGCTGGGCGCGCGTGTGGCTTGGGCTGCGGCAGACAACGGTTTGCAAATTCATGGCGGCAACGGTTTTGCGCTTGAGTACAAGATCAGCCGCGTGCTGTGCGATGCCCGTATCCTGAACATCTTTGAGGGTGCTGCCGAAATTCAGGCACAGGTGATTGCACGACGTTTGCTAGGCTAACTCACTGGATTTGATGTACTATTTTGCAAGGCCGATCCGCTAGAAAGGCGGGTCGGCTTTTTCGTGTCCGGTACGTTTCACAGGTCCGCAGAGCCTTTTGTGTCGCCACATGTGTTGAAGATGCACTGTGCCAGTACCCAACGCTGCCATCTTCAGACAGTGCAAAGGCCCGCGTGCCGGGTTTGCGCAGGTAGATCTCAAAATGTCGCGACATCGTGGGTGTGATGTGTCTGTTCAGCAATGTGTTAAACTCGGTCACGTCATAGGTGGCTTCTACCCGACATCTGGTTCCGCTGGCCGCGCAATAGGATAAGGCGTCTTCTTTCGCAGCTTGCAGATTGCCACGGCCTGCGACCCAGCCGAATGAACCGTTCGCACCGCGCGCAAAGGCCCCGAAGCCGCTGGCGTCATTGCCCCAATCCACGAAAGCTTGATCGCGACGGTCAAGTGGTTCAGCCGTCGGCTTCGCCATTTCGAGCGCGATGACGACCCATAAGCCGACGCTAACCACCAGCCAATCCAGCAGGGTCAGTCTTGAAAGCGCAAAGGTCATCGTTCCGGTCATGCTGGGTGGGCTACACCCAAAAAGCGGCGAAATTTTGAAATTAGGGCTTTGGCTTAAACAGCGCTGGTGCGGTCAGCACGAAGCACAGCGCAAAAGCAATCCATTGCGGCAAGGTCAACAAATCTGCGAACTCAGTCAGACCTATGACCATGAACAGCCCCGCAAAAGCGGCATGGAAGAGCGCGAGCGATATCATGAGCGCCCGATTAGGTTTCCAAATCAGAATCCCAGCGATAAGCGCCGCACCCGCCAACATGAAAGTGATCATGTGCCAAACCACGGAGGTCGTCGCCCGCACGTCATGTGGTAGATCGCTGGCCATAACCAAATCGTTGATATCGGTGCCACCATGAACGGCATGCACCACTGTCGTTGCGGCCATGATCAAGGCTGATAGGCCCAGTGAGTATGTACGAATCTTTTCCATACGCTATCGTATGTTAAAGTGCTTTCACCTGTCAATACGCTAGTGTATGGTTTTGCTATGGCAAAACAACGTCTCACCCCTGAAGCATGGATCACTGCGGGCTTTCGTACACTGACGAACGAAGGCCCTGATAGGCTGAAAGCGGAACCCCTAGCAAAGAGCCTTGGCACCACAAAGGGTTCATTTTATTGGCATTTTAAGGATGTACCGGCATTTCATCTGGCGATGCTCGACTATTGGGAGCAGCAGGCTTTTGCAGGTATAGTGGACGCTTTAGCCGAGGTAGAAAACCCTACCACACGCTTGCGTATGTTAGGGCAAATGGCAAGTTCGCATGTAGAGGATGTTGGCGGTGTTCCGGCCGAGCCTGCCTTGCGCGCTTGGGGGCGAAGCGACAGTAACGTGTCAGCGGCAATTGCCCGCGTCGATGCGAAACGGGAAGCTTATCTTGCCGATCTTCTGGCGGAGCTTGATGTAACAAACCCTGACTATGCGCGGGTTCTGTATGCTGCCTTGATTGGTTTAGAAGACCTTGGTTCGCGCGACGCAAAAGCAGTCGCCCCGCCTTTTGAGACGCTGATCGATACGATCCTCGCCTTGCGTTAGGCCTGCCGCTTCAAAAACGCATCCACAAAGCGCGCGCGTGCTTCTGGCACGGGTTTGTTGCCCAGATCCTTGGCCAATGCGTTTTCCAGGAAGTGGCCGGTGGTACGAAACCCGTCTTCCAAGTCGTCCAGATTGCCCGATCCGACGCCTTGCAGGCATTTGGGCAAGGGCAATAAGCGATCTGCCCATTCCCCTGCCCCATTGCGCGACACCGCGCGGCCTGTTTTGGGCGAGACATAGATCAAATCCTGCGTGCTGCCTGTTACCGCGCATTGCGTCAGGTCCAGCCCGTATCCGAGGTCTTCCAGAAGCGCCAATTCCCAGTGCAGATAGGCCAAGGGCCACACTTCGACCTGATCTAGCATATCGAGCAGCCATTCTGTGCGTTCATACAGTTCAAGATGGGGTTCGCGTTCGGCCAGAGAGAACATCAGCAGCGCCGTGACCGCATTTAGCCCTGCCAGCGCCAGCCTGTCACCCAATGCATCGGCAGACCGGCTGCGCAGCGGTTCGACCGCGTAGGTGCCTAGATGGTCTTCGAGCCGCGCGCGCCACAGTACATCCAGCTGCGCACCGGGTTGTAGGATGGGGGCAATTTTACGACTGGTTCCACCGCGCACGACGCCTGCGTGGCGGCCATGATCGCGGGTCAGAACCTCAATGATCGCAGCGTTTTCGCCGTGTCGCCGAACGCTTAGCAAAATTCCCTGATCGCGCCATTCCATGTGGGGCAGCCTAGCTTAAACCGTCTTGGTCCAACAGGTGCCGGCCTGCGCGATCTTCGACTTCGACCACCCATAGGTCAGGATCAAAAGAGCGTTGTTTTTCAATGGATTGATCCACGTCTGCCTCAGCCCCTTCGGCCAAAACGGTCCACACCCGATCACCGCTGGTCAGATCAAATCCGCGCTGAAAGCACTTTGCCTGCCCATCGAGTGTGTTCAGTTTCACCAAAACTGCCCCGCCCGTATCGTCACCGTGCGCCACCACAAAAGCCGGAATATCGACAAGCCGCAGGCGGGTCAGATAGGCCTGCACCCAGAATTCAGCGGTCAGCCGTGTCACGTGTTGCCGTCTTTGAAATCGAGGCCCATTTCCGAGTATCTCTCAGATTCTTCAAGCCAGTTGGGCCGCACTTTGATCTGTAAGAACAGATGCACACGGCGGCCAAGGAATTCCTCTAACTCTAGCCGTGCGGCTTTTGAGACTGATTTGATTGTCTCGCCCTTGTGGCCCAAAACGATACCTTTGTGTCCGTCGCGCATGACGTAGATCAGCTGGTCGATCTTGACTGATCCGTCTTTACGGTCTTCCCAGCCTTCGGTTTCAACGGTCAGCTGGTAGGGCAGTTCCTGATGCAGGCGCAGTGTCAGCTTTTCGCGGGTGGTTTCAGCGGCGATCATCCGCAGCGGCAGGTCCGCGATTTGGTCGTCGGGGTAAAGCCAAGGCCCTTCGGGCAGTTCCCCTGCAAGCCATTGCCGCAACGCATCGACCCCATGCCCGCGTTCGGCAGAGATCATAAAGGTTTCCGTAAATGGATAGCGTTCGTTCAGGTCTTGGGTCAGCGCCAAAAGCACCTCGGATTGTACGCGATCGATTTTGTTTATCGCCAGCGCGACCTTGCGCCCCTGTCCGATCTCGGCCAACCCTTCGAGGATCGCCTCGACCCCTTCGGTAACGCCGCGATGTGCCTCAACCATCAAAACGACCACATCTGCGTCAGCGGCCCCGCCCCAAGCAGCGGCGACCATGGCCCGATCCAATCTGCGGCGTGGTTTGAACAGGCCGGGAGTGTCCACAAACACAATCTGGCTTTCGCCTTCCATCGCCACGCCACGGATACGGGCGCGGGTGGTCTGCACTTTGTGGGTCACGATGCTGACTTTCGCCCCGACCATGCGGTTCAAAAGGGTCGATTTGCCTGCGTTCGGTTCTCCGATCAGGGCTACAAATCCGGCACGGGTCATTGAGGTTCCAATCGGGCTAAAAGGGCGGCTGCGGCGGCTTGTTCGGCCTTGCGTTTGCTGTCGGCGGTGGCTGTTTCGGACTGGCCGTTATCAAGGGCGGCTGCAATTGTGAAAATCGGCGCATGATCCGGCCCGCTGCGGCCCGTTTCGGTATATGTGGGCGGCTGAAGCTTGCGGGCTTGCGCCCATTCTTGCAGGGCCGTTTTAGCATCGCGCGCGTCGTCTTCGACGGTGTGCGTTCGTTTGCCCCAAAGCCGCAGAACCATGTCACGCGCCGGTTCAAACCCGCCGTCTTGGTACACGGCTGCAATCACGGCCTCGATTGCATCGCCAAGCAAAGCGTTCTTGCGACGTCCACCGGACAGCATTTCTGACCGCCCAAGTTTCATCACTGTCCCAAGGTCAATTTCGCGCGCCACTTCGGCGCAGGTTTCTTTGCGCACGAGCGCGTTGAACCGTGGGGCCAATTGCCCTTCGCTGGCGGTTTGATCGAGATGCAGCAAGGCTTCGGCCATGACCAACCCCAGCACGCGGTCGCCTAGAAATTCCAGCCGCTGATTGTCGTGTCTTGTGGGCGAGGACATCGAAGGGTGCGTGACCGCCCGAACCAGAAGCGCGGGGTCGGAAAAAGCGTACCCGATCCGCCCTTCAAAGGCTTTGAGATCGGCGGAAAGCTTCATTCGACCTTCTTGAAGTAACGCTCGCTCCGCCATGTCCAGAAGAACAGCATGGACCGGCCAGCAGAAGAAAACATGATCCGGTCCGCGCGGCCGATCAGGTTCTCATAGGGTACGAACCCAACACCGCCGACAGTTTGCGGGATCCGGCTGTCAGAAGAGTTGTCGCGGTTGTCGCCCATGAAGAAATAGTTGCCTGCGGGCACTGTGAAGACGCCTGTATTGTCTGGCGGGGTTCGCGTGATGTTGAGAACCGCGTAGGACTTACCGTTGGGTAGGGTTTCCGTCTGGCGGGACTTTTGGCAGGTGCCGCCAAGCCCGACAGCGCCGTTTTCGCAGCGCGGTGGCATGCCTTGCGGGCCTTGGGGTTCGGCCACTTCTTCAAAGACGCCTGCATCTTCGAGTTTTACGGGCGCCCCGTTGATTGACACGACACCGTTTTTCATTTGGATCCGGTCGCCGGGCATCCCGATCAGTCGTTTGATGAAATCGCGTCCTGACACAGGGTGACGGAACACCACCACATCGCCGCGCTCAGGCTCGCCGCCCATGATGCGGGTGTTGTCGCCGTCCAGAAAGCCGCAGATTTTCTCGGCATCTACATTGATCCCGAAGTTTGGCAAGATCACGCTGGGGCAGGACGCATAGGAATAGCCATAGGCCATCTTGTTTACGAACAAGAAATCCCCGATCAAAAGCGTTTCTTTCATCGATCCTGACGGAATCCAAAACGGTTGAAAGAACAGAGTTCGGAACGTACCGGCGATGAGAAGCGCATAGACAACGGTTTTGATCGTCTCAACGATCGCATTGCCTTTTTTCTCTGTGTCAGCCATCGCGTCTGCTCTCCAAACTGGTTGTGCTGCTACATGCGTGGGGGCGCGGGGTAAGTCAAGGCGACGGGACGATGGGACGCGCTTCTATGACCACAAAAGCCTGCGCCCAAGGGTGATCGTCGGTTAGGGTAACGTGGATTATTGCCTCATGTCCTTCGGGTGTCATGTCAGCCAGCCGTTCCGCCGCCCAGCCTGTCACTGCCATCACGGGTTGGCCGGTTTTGAGATTGCTGACGGCCATATCCTTCCAGCTGATCCCCATGCGTAGGCCCGTGCCCAGCGCTTTCGAACACGCCTCTTTCGCAGCCCAGCGTTTGGCGTAGGTGCCTGCGATGTCTTTGCGTCGTTCGGCTTTGGTCTGTTCAACGTCTGTGAACACACGGTTGCGGAACCGGTCGCCAAAGCGGTCAAGTGTGCCTTGGATGCGGTCGATATTCGCCAGATCTGTTCCGATGCCGAGGATCATTTGTTGCC
>CAZWSE010000004.1:30968-57560 GCA_964636575.1 uncultured Sulfitobacter sp.
TGGATGCGGTCGATATTCGCCAGATCTGTTCCGATGCCGAGGATCATTTGTTGCCCAACCGATGCGAGGCCGTCACAGCTCCTGTTGCTTGATTGACGACCACATCCAAAACCAATCCGTTCGAGAAGTCGGTGTTCGGATCGTAAAGCCGCCCCGGGATCGAAAACAACACACCCCGTGCTGGATCGTACCCTGCCTGAAGCCCTTTGAAGTACAGTACTTGATACCCGATCCCTTCGCCGAAACCGATCATTGTGCAGCGTCGACCGCCGAGCGTGTCGCGCGGGGGATGCAGTATCCCCAGATAATAGGGAATTGCTGCAGGTTCGATGGTGTCTATCAAGACAAGCCGGACCTCTCCGTTCGCAAAAGAGCGTGTGTTCTCATCCCAAGGTTCAGGGATCGTCCAAAGCTCGGCACGCGCGTCGCAAGGGAAAATGTCTTGCGCTGTGGCGGCTAAGGGCGCGCCGAGTGACAGGGTCAAAGCGATGGCTGCTGTTTTCACGCCCGCGCCTCGTCCATGAGCCTGCGCATTTCGGCCATAGCAGGGGCAAGCCCGCGGAAAATGCTCTCCCCGATGAGGAAGTGCCCGATGTTGAGTTCCATCACTTCCGGGAAGGCCGCGACGGGTTTTACCGTGTCATAGGTCAGCCCGTGGCCAATGTGGACTTCCAGCCCGAGATCATGGGCAAAGCTGCTCATCTCGCGCATCGCTTCGAGTTCGCGGGCACTGTCGTCCATCCGCCCTTCATGGAAAGCATCGCAATAGGCGCCTGAGTGCAGTTCGACCACTTCGGCCCCGATGCGGTGCGCGGCCTCGATCTGGCGTGTGTCGGCGGCAATGAAGATGGACACACGGCAGCCCGCATCGCGCAGCGGTGCAATGTAGTGCGCCAGCCTGTTTTCTTCGCGCGCGACCTCTAGCCCGCCTTCGGTTGTCCGTTCTTCGCGCTTTTCGGGCACGATGCAGACCGCATGCGGTTTATGGCGCAGGGCGATGGCTTGCATTTCTTCGGTTGCCGCCATCTCAAAATTCAGCGGAACGGTCAGCATTTCCATCAGCCCGTCGATGTCCGCGTCGCTGATGTGGCGGCGGTCTTCCCGTAGGTGAGCGGTGATGCCATCGGCCCCAGCTTCCTGTGCGATCTTCGCAGCCCGCAACGGATCAGGGGTGTCACCGCCACGCGCGTTTCGAACGGTGGCGACGTGGTCAATGTTCACCCCAAGGCGCAATCTTCCAATCGGTTCCATCGCTGTCGTCCTTTCCGGAAGTTAGCTGTTGTCTGTCTGTTGCTTTGCCTCAGCCTTCTTGGCGGCGGCCTTGGCTTTGATCGCTTCAAGCTTTGACTTAATCACACCCTTCCGGCGCTTTTGGTAGGCGCGGATAATCGGCACACTTAAGTAGTAGCAAATGGTCGCGGTGATCACGCCCGGGATCAACCCCCCGATCAGGTAGGGCACGAACACATCATCATAAAAGATGTTGGTGCGGTGCCAGTCCGTCGGTTTGCCCATCAACATCGCTTTGCAGTTTGTCCAGATATCATCGGCAACATCCCAGAATTTTCCGATGAAAGACCGGTGTTCCCCTTCGCGCATTTTGGTTCCAAGAAGCCAGTGTCCGGTCTGCAAGGACACAAGCCCAATGGGCACATAGGTCAGCGGGTTGCCAAAGAACGTCGCCATGAGCGACGCAAGAATGTTCCCTTGCATGATCCGGGCCAAGACCGCTGCGATGACAAAGTGGATCCCGTAAAGCGGCGTAAAGGTGGTGAACACCCCTGCCCAGATGCCACGTGCAATCCGTTCGGGCGAGTCTGGCAAGCGACGCACACGGTGCTTCACATAGTGAAACGCACGCCCCCAGCCGCCTTTGGGCCAAAGCGCAGAGCCTAATGAGGACCAGAAGCCTCTTTTATCGCGGCGTTTAAAAACCAAGGATCGTCCTTTTTACCCTTAACCGGTCATACGTTTTGACCAGCATCTTACCCTGCAACCGCCCCGATTTTAGACGGCTCTCTGTAACGTTCAATCGCTGCAACGTCGCTTTCTGCTTCCAGTGCCGCAATCACCGAATGAAGATGCTCTGCGTCTCTTAGCTCCACATAGATCAGAAGTTTGTAAAAGTCAGGTTTCCGGTCCACAAAATGCAGATCAGAGATATTGGCCTTGGCCTGTCCGATCAAGGTGCAGATCCGCCCCAATACACCTGCATCATTGCCAATGGTCACTTGTAGCGTCGCGGCATAGACCGCCGGATGCGATCCGTCGTGCCAATGCAGATCAAGCCACCGTTCGGGCTGTTTGTCATAGGCCACCAAACGGTCGCAATCGATCGCATGGACGACAACCCCTTTTCCCTTGAAGGTGATCCCTACAATCCGCTCCCCTGGCAGCGGCTGGCAACAGGCTGCCCGTTCAAAGGACTGGCCTGGCTCTAGGCCGATCACCGCCCGTTTGGTATCAACGCTGGCCCCTTCCTTGGGGGTCAGTTCTGGGTAGACCGCTTGCACCACGTCCCGCCCGCTGAGTTCTGCACTGCCCAGACGCGCTAGCAGTTCATTCCGGTCTGGAAGTCGTAGGGTTTTGGCCGCACGGTCCAGTACTTTGTCGGTCACCTTCTTGTTCACATGCTCAAAGGCAGAGCGCGCAAGCTCCCGACCCAGTTTTACAAACCGTTCTTTGTCAGCTTCGCGCAAAGCGCGACGGATCGCGGCCTTGGCTTTGCCGGTCGACGCAATATCGAGCCACGTGGCCTGCGGTGATTGCCCTTCGGCGGTCACGATCTCAACCGATTGCCCGTTTTTGAGCCGCGTCCAAAGGGGCACCCTGATCCCATCGACCTTGGCCCCGACACAGGCGGACCCAATGCGCGTGTGGATCGAATAGGCATAGTCAATCGGGGTCGCCCCGCGCGGCAGCTTGACCACATCGCCCTTAGGCGAGAAGCAAAACACCTGATCTGAATACATCTCTAGCTTCACTGCTTCGAGGAAATCCTCGTGATCGTCGTCGGCATCGAATTGGTCGGTCAGCGACGCGATCCACTTGGCGGGATCAACCGCAAAGGGGTTAATGGCGCGGACCCCGTCCCGATAGGACCAATGCGCCGCGACCCCGCGTTCGGCGACGTCGTGCATCTGGCGGGTTCTGATCTGAACCTCGACCCGTTTGCCATCGCGACCGGACACGGTGGTGTGGATGCCCCGATAGCCGTTGGATTTGGGCTGGCTTATGTAGTCCTTGAACCGACCCGGCACGGCGCGCCAGCGTTGGTGGATGCAGCCCAATGTGCGGTAGACGTCTTCTTCCGACGCGGTGATGATGCGGAACCCGTAGATATCGGACAGGCGGGAAAACCCTTGGCCCTTTTCCTGCATCTTGCGCCAGATCGAATAGGGCTTTTTGGCGCGGCCAAACACTTCGGCCTCGACGCCTGCCTTTTCAAGTTCAAGCCGCATGTCGCCGGTGATGCGGTGGATCACATCACCTGTTTCGCGTTGAAGGGTAATGAAGCGGCGGATGATGCTGGCGCGGCCATCGGGGTTGAGCACGCGGAACGACAGGTCTTCCAGCTCTTCGCGCATCCATTGCATCCCCATCCGTCCAGCAAGAGGGGCGTAGATGTCCATGGTTTCGCGCGCCTTTTGCTGCTGCTTTTCAGGGCGCATGGACTTGATGGTGCGCATGTTGTGCAGACGGTCGGCGAGCTTGACCAAAATGACCCGCAGATCCTTGGACATGGCCATAAAGAGCTTACGAAAGTTTTCGGCCTGTTTGGTTTCCGTCGAGGACAGTTGCAGGTTGGTCAGCTTGGTCACGCCATCGACAAGACCTGCGATTTCGTCGCCGAACAAACGCGCGACTTCGGAATAGGACGCTTTGGTGTCTTCAATCGTGTCGTGCAGCAAAGCCGTGATCAGCGTGGAATCGTCGAGATGCTGTTCAGTCAAGATGGCCGCAACAGCGATGGGGTGGCTGAAGTAGGGTTCGCCTGAGTGGCGAAACTGACCGTCGTGCATTTCGTTTCCGAAGGTATAGGCCTTTCGGATCAACGTTTCATTGGTCTTCGGATTGTAGTTCCGGATCAAAGCGATCAGATCGTCTGCTGCAATCATTCGCTATGCCCCGGCAGGGGTCGGGGGTTAGCCCTGACCCTGTGCTTCCATCAATGCGCGCAGCAGTTTTTCTTCCGACATATCGTCCTCGTCGGGTTTGTCCTGCTCGCCGCCCATAAGAAGCGCCATTGCATCTTCTTCCGGCTCGTCGACTTCGATCTGGTTTTGCTGGCTTTCGATCAACCGCTCGCGCAGGTCGTCGGCACGCTGTGTTTCGTCTGCAATCTCACGCAGGGATACGACCGGATTCTTGTCGTTGTCGCGGTCTACGGTGACGGGAGACCCAGACGCAATTTCGCGGGCGCGGTGCGCAGCCAGCATCACCAACTCAAAACGGTTGGGAACTTTATCAACGCAGTCTTCTACGGTTACGCGGGCCATGAAACGCTCCAGTCATCAAATCAGAGTAAGAAGCGCTGTATTTAGGGGGCTTTTGTTGGTTTTACAACCCGATAATCAAAGGGGTACGACCGCATCACGGTCCGGTATTGGCAAGGCTTCCAGCATCTCTTTGACGCTTAAATTAAGAACGGGGTGAACCCATTCTGGCGCCACGTCGGCAAGTGGAACGAGCACGAACGCGCGGTCCTGAAGTCGGGGATGAGGAATCAGTATTTCGTTGGGAGTTTCGGTTTCTTGGACAATAAGCGCCATTTCCCGCCATTTTTGATGGGTTTTTGCGTCTGGCAAAAGCATTTGGCCGAAGAAAAGCAGATCTAGGTCGAGGGTCCGACCGGCCCATCTCGTTACCCTTTTGCGGCCGAAACGGGCCTCGATACGGTGCAGTGCGGCAAGGGTATCATGAGGGGAGAGATGTGTTTCACATGTGACTGCGGCATTGACATAATCAGGGCCCATTCCCTTTGGAAAACAGGGGGTTTCGTAAAACGGGCTCACATCACGAATCATCAGCCCTTCGGCTTCAAAACAGTCCAAAGCTGCCTTGAGCGTTTCGAGGGGCGCGCCCGCAGTTGACTCTAGGTTAGCGCCTAGCGCGACTGTCACATCTGAGCAATTAACCGCCATTTTCCCCCTTTTCATGAATACTTAACTGGTGACATGTGTATCATGTCTTTTATTTACATCTTACAGCGCTCACGTTCCAACATCACTCACTCACGAAACACGTTGGCGCTTTTTCAGAAGGACTACTATTATGTTCTATAAGGACGAACGGCTTGCGCTGTTCATTGACGGCTCCAATTTATACGCCGCCGCCAAATCACTCGGGTTCGATATTGACTATAAATTGCTTCGGCAAGAGTTCATGCGCCGTGGTAAATTGCTCCGCGCGTTTTACTACACGGCCTTGCTCGAGAATGACGAATACTCGCCCATCCGGCCTTTGGTCGATTGGTTGCACTACAATGGCTACTCGATGGTGACCAAACCCGCCAAGGAATACACCGACAGCATGGGTCGCCGCAAAGTGAAGGGCAACATGGACATCGAACTTGCAGTCGATGCTATGGAGCTTGCCCCGCGGCTTGATCATGCGGTTATCTTTTCTGGCGACGGCGATTTCCGCCCGCTGGTGGAAAGCTTGCAACGCCAAGGCGTGCGCGTGTCTGTCGTGTCGACCATTCGCAGTCAGCCACCTATGATTTCCGATGATTTGCGCCGCCAGTGCGACAACTTCATCGAACTTGATGAGCTAAAAGATGTCGTGGGCAGGCCCCCACGAGAGGTGCCTGAAGGTGCCCCTGCCCCGACAGTGGACGCAGACAGCTAAACAGATCAGGCCCCGCACAGATGATGCGGGGCTTTTCTTTTGATGGGCTGCGTTAGACTGACACGCGGGCCATGAGCACCAACCCCCACCCTGACAAGAGAACAACAACCCCACAGAAAGCGGCGCGGACCTGATTCCAGAACTGCCAGTCTGGTGAGTATTGGCTCCAGATTTGGTCGAGTTGTTCTGATCCCAAGTTCAGATCAACTGTGGCCAGCGTTTCGTTCATGGGCACGTTCGCAATCATCGTCAGCATCATCCCGCCAGCGATATAGATCACCCCAGCCAAAGCGAAGACAATCGCGGCACTACGCCCTGCCGACATCCAAGCCAGCAACGCCGTTAACAGAAGAATTGGCCCTGTTCCAAAGAACACTGGTCCAAAGACTGCGTTTCGCACAGACGCATTCATAGCCTGCATCGCCTCAATCGCGACCCGCGACGACACCGTGTCCAGCCCCCACATCGTTGAGCAGACCCAAGCATAAAAGAACCCAAAGATCGCCGCGGCGGAGAGCAATCCTGCAAATCCTGACAAAAGAGCAAGTTGTGACATGTGATGATATCCTTTCAAACCGTAATTAAGTGTACGTCTTGCCTGTATCCGTAACTTAATGTACGATTTGGAGTCAACCCATATGGACCTTCACATGCCAAAAGACACCCAATCCGATCGCGCCAAACGCATTGAAGACGCGGCTTTTGCCCTTGTTGCGGAAAAGGGATTTCTGAACATGTCGATGCTGGCTGTGGCCAAATCCGCAAAAGCGTCCAACGAAACGCTGTACCGCTGGTACGGTGACAAGCTGGGTCTGTTTGAGGCTTTGGTGAAGCGCAACACCGACAAGGTGAAAACGGCACTTGATGCCGCTGTTCAGGACGGCGTGCAGCCCTTCGCCCGTTTGGAAACGATTGGGCCTGTTCTTTTGGCCATGGTGCAGGATGAACGCGCCGTGTCGCTGAACCGCGCTGCTGCGGCTGATGCAACGGGGCGGTTGGGGCAGGCTTTGGCCTCGGGCGGTCGCGAAGTTGTGTTTCCGTTGATCCGCCAAACCTGCGCAGAAGCGATTGACGCAAACGAATTGGGCGGCGCCAATACAGCCGAGATCGCACAGACCTATCTGACCCTACTGATTGGCGATGTTCAGATCAGACGCGCTATCGGGGTTCTAGACCCATTGTCCCCCGAACAGATCAATAGCCGATCCGATCACGCCGCCGCAGTCCTGAAAAAACTGTACCCTGCTGCCCCCTAGCCTGACGTGCAATCCGCTCTGGACGAGACCCGCTGCAAGCCTTACCTCTGGGACAAGCGCGGAGATCTGATATGACAAAACAGCCCCTGACCCTTTATCTCGCTGCCCCACGCGGATTTTGCGCGGGCGTAGATCGTGCCATCAAGATCGTCGAAATGGCGCTGCAAAAATGGGGCGCTCCGGTCTATGTGCGCCATGAAATCGTGCACAACAAGTTTGTAGTCGATGCCTTACGCGATCAGGGTGCTGTCTTCGTCGAAGAGCTGGATGAATGTCCCGATGATCGCCCCGTCATTTTCAGCGCCCACGGTGTGCCTAAAGCGGTTCCCGCTGCTGCTGCCAAACGCGAAATGGTCTATGTGGATGCGACCTGCCCGCTTGTGTCCAAAGTTCATATCGAAGCCCAGCGTCATGCTGATAACGGTTTGCAAATGATCATGATCGGGCACAAAGGGCATCCTGAAACCGTTGGCACGATGGGGCAATTGCCCGCTGGCGAAGTGCTGCTGGTTGAGACCGTCGAAGACGTGGCTTCGGTGGCCGTCCGCGACCCAGCCAAACTGGCCTTTGTGACCCAAACGACCTTATCTGTGGACGACACCGCAGACATTGTGACCGCATTGAACACGCGGTTTCCTGGCATCGTCGGCCCCCACAAAGAAGACATTTGCTACGCCACCACAAACCGCCAAGAAGCAGTTAAGGCGATGGCCCCTAAAGCCGACGCGATGTTGGTGGTCGGCGCGCCCAATTCCTCAAATTCGCAGCGATTGGTCGAAGTCGGCCGCAAGGCGGGCTGCGCTTATTCGCAACTGGTCATGCGCGGTGCGGACATTGATTGGCGCGCACTGGATGGGATCACAAGCATCGGGATCACCGCAGGCGCATCCGCCCCTGAGGTTCTGATCGAAGAGGTCATCAACGCGTTCAAAGACCGCTATGACGTAACCGTCGAGCAGGTTGAAACCGCTGTTGAGAACGTCGAGTTTAAAGTCCCCCGCGTGCTGCGCGAACCTGCATGACCGCGATCCCCCGCGCCCCACTATTGTTGACGCTCGCAGGGCTGCTGCCCTTTTTCTGGAGCGTCTCGACATCATTAATCGACCCGCTTGCCAGTTGGACAATCGCGACCCTTGGTTCGCGGTATCTTGGCCCGTTTGTAGGCCTTGCCTATGGCACCATGATCCTGTCCTTCATGTCCGGCGTGCTTTGGGGTTTTGCCACCCAGGCAGAAGGAACCCAAGCCGCCACATGCTACGGCTTGTCTGTTCTTCCGGCACTGTGGGCATTCTTTATGACAGGCAGTGGCGTTGTCTCAGCGAGCCTTTATTTGGCATTCGGATTTCTGGGCGTTTTGATGTTGGACGTGGCCTTTGCCCGTTGGGGGCTAACCCCGAACTGGTGGCTAAGCCTGCGCGTTCCCGTGACCGCCCTTGTCGTCCTTTGTCTGGGGATCGGAGCTTTCTCATGAGCGATAACGAGACCCTGCGCGTCTATGCAGATCAAGCTGAAACCTACGCAAAACTGGTCGAAGAAAGCCTTTCTTCTGATCCACTTTTGCACGATTTCATTGGCGCTCTGCCAAACGGCGCCGCTGTGCTTGATCTTGGCTGCGGCCCAGGTCAGGCGGCGCACCAAATGGCGGATGCAGGGCTGGATGTCACGGCGACAGACGCGGTGCCCGAGATGATCGAAATGGCTAAGTCCCATCCGAAGGTCACAGCCCGCGTCGCCCGCTTTGACGACATCACAGAAGTTGCTGCCTACGCCGGAATATGGGCGAACTTCTCTCTGCTGCACGCGCCCCGTGCGGACATGCCGCGCCACTTGGCTGCTTTGTACAAGTCACTCAAGCCTAAAGGGCTGCTGCATATCGCCTTGAAAACAGGAACCGGCCAAAAGCGAGACGCAGTCGGGCGGCACTACACCTACTATGAGGATGCAGAATTGACAGGATTATTGGAACAGGCAGGGTTCACCGTCACAAGCCGCACAACCGGATGCGACAAAGGCATGGACGGCACGATGGCCGACTGGATCGCGATGCGTGCCCATGCCTGATCTGGTGGCCTACACAGACGGGGCCTGCTCAGGCAATCCCGGCCCCGGCGGCTGGGGCGCGCTGATGCAGGCCAAGGATGGCGAAACGGTCCTGAAAGAACGCGAGCTGTCAGGCGGCGAGGCCGATACGACAAACAACCGGATGGAGCTTCTGGCCGCGATCCACGCGCTTGAAACGCTCCAAAAGCCGAGCACAATCACCATCGTGACCGACAGCGCCTATGTGAAGAACGGGATCACTGGCTGGATGTTCGGTTGGAAACGAAATGGCTGGAAAACGGCGGCCAAAAAGCCCGTAAAAAACGTAGAGCTGTGGCAAAGACTCGACGCTGCACAAGACCAGCATGATGTGACATGGGAATGGGTCAAAGGGCACGCAGGACATCCCGAAAACGAACGGGCAGATGCGCTGGCACGGGCTGGGATGGAACCTTTCAAACCCTAGGCGCCAGCTCCCATTTCTTCTTGGTCCACAATACCTCCGCCGGAGGCTCCTAAAGCCAACAAAACAGACCTACCTCTGGGAATATTTCTGCCACAGCCAAATCAGCAGCATAGCCCCCAGTACCGCGCCGACCAATCCGGCAAAGGCACCCAGAATACTGGCCACAAACCGCAAAACCAAACCGCCGATCAAAGCGCCCACAATGCCAACGACAACTGTGGTGACAATATCAGCCTCAATGCCCATCAACCGCGTCGCTAGAAAGCCCGCAGCTGCACCGATAATCACAAGCCAGACAATCATCTTTTTCTCCAATGGGTTGGAACAATCACAAGCGCCCCGACAGAGGCCGCAATCGCGTTCATACCGTTGCTGCGAAAACCAACGTTGAACATCAAGGCAATGAAGTAAAATACAAACGCACCACCCACGCATATGATGATGGATTGTAAGATACCATTGCGGGTAAAGCCGGACCGCTCGGACACATACCCAACGATTCCAGCGATCACGACAGTGCCCATCAGTGTTGGAAACATCGCTTGGCCCTTTCCTAAAGCTGGGTGCCTGCCGCAACAGGGCGGCCCCGCAGAAACTCGTCCACATCTTGCGCAGCCTTGCCCGCCCGTTGCAAGCGCAAGGGGCGAATGGCCCCAGAACCGCAGGCAATCGTCAGCGCATCGTCCATAACCTGACCGGTGGGCCCATCCACATCGACCACAGCACTTTGAAGCAGCTTAACCCGTTCGCCCGCAATCTGTGTCCACGCGCCCGGAAATGGCGATAGCCCTCTGATCAGGCGGTCGACCTCAACGGCAGGTTTTGACCACTCAACGCGCGCCTCTGCTTTGTCGATCTTTGAGGCATAAGTCACACCGTCTTCCGGCTGCTGCATTGGTGTCAGCGTTGGCAACTTCGCCAAGGCCTCTACGATTAACATGGCCCCCATACCGGACAAACGGTCGTGCAGTTGCGCTGTTGTTTCACCCGCAGCGATCGGCGTGCTTTGGCGTAGCAAAACGGGCCCCGTGTCCAATCCGGCTTCCATCTGCATGATGCACACGCCTGTTTCAGCGTCGCCGGCCATGATTGCACGGTGAATCGGGGCGGCGCCCCGCCAGCGCGGTAGAAGGCTCGCATGAATGTTCAGGCACCCATGGGTCGGGGCATCCAGAACGGCTTGCGGTAAGATCAGACCGTAAGCGACGACAACCGCCACATCTGCTTTCAGCGCTGCAAACTCAGCTTGCGCCTCGGGACTTTTCAAAGACACGGGATACCGGACCTCAAGCCCCAAAACCTCTGCTTTGGCTTGCACTGGCGATGGGCGGTCTTTCTTACCGCGACCGGCGGGGCGTGGGGGCTGGCAGTAGACTGCGGCGATCTCGTGACCTGCCTCAACCAGAGCCTCAAGAACGGGCACCGAAAAGTCAGGCGTGCCCATAAAAACGATCCGCATGTGGGACTTCCTTTCTAAGGGTAAGATGGGTCTCGACCCATCCTATGCCTTCAACTTGCGCGCTTTGCGCAGGAACATATCACGGCGCATTTTTGACAAGCGGTCAAAGTACATCTTGCCGTTCAGATGATCGATTTGGTGCTGGACGCTTGTGGCCTCCAATCCAACAAAATCCTTATCTTCCTGCGTGCCTTTTTCATTCAAGAACCGAACAGTCACCGCACGCGGACGGGCCACCAGCGCGGACAATCCGGGCAAGTTGGGGCTGGCCTCTTCATGGGGGCGCATCTCGACCGAGGCATGCAGGACTTCAGGGTTCGCCAGTCGGGTCACGCGGCCCCGTTCGTTTGAACCATCCACCACAGCCACACGCAACATCACACCCAATTGCGGGGCCGCCAGGCCAACGCCCGGCATCGCCTCCATGACTTCGATCATCTCTTCCCAAAGCGCGCGGATGTCGTCTGTGATCTCTGCCACAGGCTCGGCCACTGTGCGTAGGCACTTGTTTGGCCAAGGCACGACCTTGCGCGGGGCGCTCATGCGGGTTGCTTCTTATACTGGGTTTCGACTTCAGCGCGGGTTTCCGCATCAAGATGATCAAAAGTCACCACCCCGTCCAAATGATCCATCTCATGCTGAACGCAGGCAGCGGCAAACCCATCAAAGCTTTGAACATAGCGGGCGCCGTTGATTCCAGTCCATTGCATCTGAACGGTGCTCGGTCGGTTGACCATCGCGGTCACGCCAGGGATCGACAGGCAGCCCTCTTCGCTGTCAACGCGGTCCTCGCCTATTTCTTGAAACATCGGGTTGATGCAGACAAGCGGGTCGGATTTGCCCTCTTTCCAGCCTGCGTCCATTACGAACATGCGCACCATTGCACCCACCTGCGGGGCCGCAAGCCCGCGGCCCGGGGCGGCATACATGGTTTCAAGCATATCTGCGGCAAGGGTTTGCACATCGGCCAGATCGGTCACAGGCGCGCAGGTTTCGCGCAATCGCGGATCGGGCCACAGGACGATAGGCAAAACGCTCATGGACGGGCCAGTTCGCGCTTTAGCTTGACCATGCGGCGGGTGATCAGCTGGCGCTTCATGGGCTTCAGGTGATCGATGAACAGCTTGCCGTTCAGATGGTCGATCTCATGTTGGACACATGTGGCCCAAAGCCCGTCGAACCCTTCTTTGTGCGCATTGCCGTTTTCGTCCATCCACGTCACTTCGATCTCAGACGGACGGGTCACATCGGCGTATTGGTCGGGGATCGACAAACAGCCTTCTTCATAGACATTGGTTTCCTCAGAAGACGCTGTGACTTCTGGATTGATCATGACCAAGGGGCGCGGCGTCTCGCCCTCTTCTTTGACACAGTCCAGCACCACCAACCGGCTCAGCACACCGACCTGAGGTGCAGCCAACCCGATACCGGGGGCTTCGTACATGGTCGACAGCATTTCCTTGGCCAAAGCCCGCACATCATCGGACGCATCCGCCACAGGTGCGCAGAGTTTTTTAAGACGGGGGTCGGGGTGCAAGATAATCGGGCGTTTCATGCCCCTGATTTAGGCGATCCCTGCCCTGCCTGCAACGCCCCCTCTTGCACATGGCTCTATTCTGGCTAGCCTGCCCGCAAACACCCAATAAGGATTGATCCCATGAGCTTTGACGACATCATCGACCGCCGCGGCAGCCATTGCGTGAAATGGGACATGATGGACAAGCTTTATGGCGTTCCAAAAGACGACGGGATCGCCATGTGGGTGGCCGATATGGATTTCAAACCCCCGCAAGTCATTCTGGACGCCGTGCAAGCACAGGTGGATCACGGGGTGATCGGATATTTCGGCGATGACAGTGCCTATAAGTCCGCGATCCAATGGTGGATGAAAACGCGGCACGGTTGGGATGTGGATCCTGAGTGGGTGTTCACCACACATGGGCTGGTCAATGGCACGGCGATGTGTGTCGACGCTTTTACCGCTCCTGGTGATGGGGTCGTCTTGTTCACACCCGTGTACCATGCCTTCGCCAAGGTCATTAACGCCGCAGACCGCAAGGTTGTGGAATGTCAGCTGGTCAACAACGCAGGCCGGTACGAAATGGATTTCGATGCCTACGATGCGCAGATGACCGGCGCCGAGAAAATGGTGATCTTGTGCAGCCCGCATAACCCCGGCGGACGCGTCTGGACGAAGGCCGAATTGGAACAGGTTGCCGCCTTTGCCAAGCGCCATGATCTGGTGCTGGTGTCTGATGAAATCCATCATGATCTGGTCTTTGGCGCAAACAAACACACGGCAATGTCCCATATTGACGGGATCAAGGACCGGTTGGTCATGATGACCGCCACCACTAAGACCTTCAACATCGCCGGCAGCCATTCGGGGAATGTGATCATCGAAGACGACGCGCTTCGGGCCAAGTTTGGGGCGCGAATGATGGCTTTGGGGTTGTCGCCAAACTCCTTCGGACTGTTTATGGCGACGGCGGCCTATTCGCCTGAGGGGGCCGCTTGGGTAGATGAATTGAACACCTATCTGATTGGCAACAAAGAGTTATTTGACGCGGCCGTGAACGCTATTCCAGGCCTGAAATCGATGAACCTAGAGGCGACCTATCTCGCTTGGGTCGACTTTGAGGGTACCGGCATGGACCGTCAGGAATTCACTGACCGCGTGCAGGGCACGGCCAAGATCGCGGTGAACCACGGGCCGACCTTCGGGACTGGCGGTGAAAGTTTCCTACGCTTCAACATCGCAACCCCACGCAGTGTAGTGCAAGAAGCCTGCGACAGGCTTGCGTCCGCGTTTTCAGATTTGCAGTAAGCTTTAGGTCAAATAGGCCACGGGCGCAGGCGTTTCGCGATGGAAATCGAGCGGTGCACGGTCTGTGGCGGCGGTGCTGCGTTTGTATTCAAACTGCATCTCGCCCCCTTCGGCCTCGGCGGCGACGATCAGGCAGGTGAACAAGTGCCGTTCACCGTCATACATATCAACCAAACCGCGCAAATGTGCGGCATCTGCCAGATCAACTGCGAAGCCGGTTTTCCAACTGCGCAGGACCTTGACCACTGTCTCATCGGTGCGCACCTTAAGACGGCTCATTTTCTTTAGACCAGCCACGCGGGCTGCATCCAAATTATCCTGAAGGTCTTGAGGTAGATAAGACATGCGATTCCTCCCCAGATGCCGCGTCAATAGTTTGGCAGAGTAATAATCATAAAGCAATCTATACTTTGGCGACACAATCTTTCTCACTTACAGACGGTACCGCTGTGCATCTTTGCAGGGGCAATGCGCACCCTCAGCGGTGTTCGTCTGCGCATTGTCAGACTAAGGTCACAGCTTCATGACAGAGGATGATGAAGATGGGCTTACTGGTAGACGGTGTCTGGAAAGACCAATGGTATGACACCAAGTCAACGGGCGGCAAGTTTGAACGCACCACGGCCAAGTTTCGCAACTGGATCACGGCGGACGGCGGCGCTGGCCCGACCGGAAGCGATGGCTTTAAGGCTGAAAGTGGCCGGTACCATCTTTACGTCAGTTATGCCTGCCCTTGGGCACATCGGGCTTTGATTTTTCGCAAGCTTAAAGGTCTGACCGATCATATCGACGTCTCTGCTGTGCATCCAGACATGTTGTCCGACGGATGGACCTTTGAGACAGACGCGCATGGCGCCACAGGCGATACGCTTTACGGGCTGCCCTATGCCCGCGACATCTATACCAAGGCCGATCCAACTGTATCCGGCCGCGTGACGGTTCCGATCTTGTGGGACAAGCAGCGCGAAACGGTGGTGTCGAATGAATCCTCTGAAATCATCCGCATGTTCAATTCCGCCTTTGACGGGCTGACGGGCAATACCCGCGATTTCTGGCCTGCCCACCTGCGCGACGCGATAGAGCCTGTGAACACAAGGATCTACGACACGGTCAACAACGGGGTCTACCGCTGCGGGTTTGCGACCACGCAAGAGGCCTATGACGAAGCGGTCGGGCCGCTGTTTGACAGCCTGGACTGGATTGAAGGCATATTGGCCGAAAACAGGTACCTGATGGGCGACACCCTGACAGAAGCCGACTGGCGGCTGTTCACTACGCTCGTCCGGTTTGATCCTGTCTATGTCCTGCACTTCAAATGCAATCGCCGTCGGATCGTGGATTACCCGAACCTATGGGCCTACACCCGAGAGCTGTTTCAGATGGACGGCGTCGCAGAAACCGTCAACCTGAACCATATCGTGCGGCATTATCACTACAGCCACGAGACTATTAACCCCAACCGCATCATCCCGACAGGGCCAGCTATTGACTGGATGGAACCGCATGGACGCGGCTAAGGGGACTTAGTGGGTGGAATAGTGTTCTACCATCGCAGCTAGGTCTTCTGGTGGGGTGCTTGATTGCACGAAGGCGCATGCGTTTTCGCTGTGCGCAAAGATGGACCCATCCGAGAAGAAGGATGTGTTGGTCACAAAGATGACCCGTGCATCAGGCTGGCGGTAGCTGGCATAGTCCGACACCGCCAAGGCGCTGCCTTCTGCCAGAACCAAATCCAGCAGGATAATTTCAAAACTGCGGCGCTGTAGCTGCGCAATTGCCCCTTCTTGCGATGTGACTAAGGTTGTTTCTGCCCCATGCCGATCCAGATGGCTTTGCCAGATCCGCCCTAGGTTCAGTTCACTTTCGACAATCAATACATTCATAGCACTATCCGATTCACCGTTTTGGTCCATCGTCCCCCCCAGACAACTCCCGTAATCTGCCCATTTGCTTAACAAAGGATTAACCGCAGGGGGCAGAAGCTTAACGATCAATAAAATCGGCGTGTTTTGGCTCAAATTTGTGTCGACGGCGTGTACTTTCGGCCAAACCCCTGTTTATCCACAGCTTTTCCACAGATCATGCGGGGGTCATCCAATATTCTCAAAACAGAGTTCCACGGTTTGTTCTTTGCCCAAAGTGTTAAGACCTACACCTGTTAACGACTTCTGCAATAAGGTGCTGATCTTGCAGGGACATCTGGCTGTCATGCGCTGCCTGCGTTACATCTGTTAACGAACGGCCATTCACTTCGCCAAACGGGTTCCAATGAAACTTTTCATGACATCATTGCTATGCATCACACTCGGCTCAGGGGCTTGGGCCAATGGGTGCGGTGGAAAATTCTCTAACTTCGTCGCTGGCTTGAAATCCGAGGCCGTGGCAAAAGGCCATTCTGCCGCCACTGTTGATCGCTTTTTCGCCAACACCCGCATGGACCAATCAGTGCTCAAAGCCGACCGATCCCAAGGCGTGTTTCAAAAACCCTTTACCGAGTTCGCCCGCCGCTTGATCTCAAACGACCGTTTGAACCGCGGGCGCAGCAATGCCAAAAAATACAACCGGACCTTCACAGCGATGGAAAAAGCCTACGGGGTCCCCCGTGAAGTCATTCTTGCTTTCTGGGCGTTTGAAACCGACTACGGTGCGTTTCAGGGCAAATTCAATACGCTGAACGCGTTGGTCACATTGGCCCATGATTGCCGCCGCCCTGCCCTTTTCCGTCCACAGGTTTTTGCGGCGTTAGAGCTTTATGAGAACGATGATTTCAGCCCAACCAAAACCACGGGCGCTTGGGCGGGTGAGATCGGCATGGTGCAAATGCTGCCCCGTGACATTTTGGAAAACGGTGTTGATGGCGATGGCGACGGGCATGTGCGGCTGAAAACCTCGGCCCCGGATGCTTTGATGTCGGGTGCCAAAATGCTTGCCAGCTTTGGTTGGCGACGCGGTGAGCCTTGGATGACCGAAGTGCGCGTGCCTGACACGCTGGATTGGTCCCAAACCGGATTGACCACCAAGAAGTCTGTTGCGGATTGGGCCGCGCTTGGGGTGGTTGCAACGAAGGGCAAGCTAGGGCCGTCGAACCTACCTGCCTCTGTCATTCTGCCGCAAGGCCGCAAGGGGCCTGCCTTTCTGACCTACCCAAACTTCGATATCTATTTCGACTGGAACCAAAGCTTTACTTACGTTCTGACCGCCGCCTATTTCGCCACCCGCATTGACGGCGCGCCGGTGTTTAGTGCTGGCAACCCTGAAAAAGGGCTTTCCGGCAATCAGATGAAGCAGCTGCAAACCAAGCTGCAAGCACGAGGGCACAATGTGGGCAAGATCGACGGTATCTTGGGTGCGGGTACTCGGGCCGCGGTGCAGGCTGAACAGCAGCGCCTTGGCCTGCCTGCTGATGCATGGCCGACGCGCAGCCTTTTGAACAAGCTTTAAGGGCGGATCGGGTAACGGTCGCCGGTTTCGGTGACCATCACGATCCGGTCGCGACTGCGCACATAGCGGTCACAACGTGTCCGTCCATTGCGGTAGTCGATGCACACCACCCCGTCCGGCGCGATACGGTAGACACCGAAGGCTGTGCCGCCGTCATTGGCGTAGGTGTAGGAATAGGCCCCGCCGGTTGAAAACTTGGATTGTCCGTTGTCATAGAACACGAGCGTTGCGTCCGTGGTCAGGGCAATCACCTCAACGCGGGTCAGGGCTGTTTCGCCACTTTGCACCGGCAGGTTGGACTGCGCGGCGGCTGTGACTGTGGAAAGTAAAAACGCTATGAGACTTCGCATGGGTAAAGCCTAGCACAGTCTTTTCTTGCGCGAATAACGATGCGGTGATCGATCAGGCGACCATCGCCTCTGCCTTTTTGAGATCAACTGACACAAGCTGCGACACGCCCTGTTCGGCCATCGTTACGCCGAACAAGCGGTCCATCCGCGACATGGTCACCGCGTGGTGGGTGATGATCAGGAACCGCGTGTCGGTTTGGCGGCACATCTCATCCAACAGGTCACAAAAGCGGGTCACGTTGGCATCGTCCAGCGGGGCATCGACCTCATCGAGCACACAGATGGGCGCCGGATTGGCCAGAAACACTGCAAAGATCAGGGCCATCGCCGTCAGCGTTTGTTCCCCACCCGATAGCAAGGACAGCGTAGACAGCTTCTTGCCAGGGGGTTGGCACATGATCTCAAGACCGGCCTCAAGCGGGTCATCGCTTTCGACCATCACAAGGTTGGCCTCACCACCGCCAAACAGATGTTTGAACAACAGCGCGAAGTTGGTGTTCACCTGTTCAAATGCGGTCAAAAGCCGTTCGCGGCCTTCACGGTTGAGGCTGGCGATCCCGCTGCGCAGGGTCTTGATAGCCTCTTCCAGATCAGCCTTTTCGGTGACCAAGCCGTCATGCTCTTCCTGCACCTCTTTGGCATCTTCCTCGGCCCGCAGGTTCACCGCGCCCAAGGCATCACGCTGCCGTTTCAAGCGGTTCACATCGGCCTCGATACTATCTGAATCCGGCATCTTTTCGGGATCCGCATCCAGACTGTTAAGCAACTGGTTTGGCGTCAACTGTTGGTCTTCGGCGATGCGTTCGGCGGCTGCGGCAACCATATCGCGGGCGGCGTCTGAACGGGCTTCGGAACGAGCGCGGGCCTCGCGGGCCTCGGACGCTGTGCGCTCGGCGTCACGTTCAGTCGCGACAGCTTCGCGGGTGGTGCCTTCGGCGACGGAAAGGGCATCGGCGGCAGTGGCACGGCGGGCTTCATCTTTGGTGATCGCTTCCGATAGCTCAGCACGTTTGGCAGCGATTTCTTCGGGGGCTGCGCTTGCGGCTTTCAATTCTTGTTCTGAAGTTTCCTTGCGCTCGGCCAGTTCGGCGATCCGTTTTTCGGCGGTTTCAAGACGGTGCTTCCAGCCGCTAACCTCTTGCGTCACTTCTTGGGCGCGGCGGGTGCGGGCCTCGCCTTCGCGACGGACTTCATCTTGGGTAGACCGACGCGACATCATGGTGATCCGCGCAGCCTCAACAGCCATTTTGATCTCGTCTACACCGGCGCGGGCGGCATCAAGATCGCCCAAGCCTTCGACACCGCGCTCAGCTTCAATCAGTTGCTGACGGGCGGCGATGGCTTCTTCTTCGTGGCGGGTCACGGCAAGGCCCAAAGCCTCAAGCCGACCCTCTGCCAGATTGCGATCGGCTTCTGCGCGGGACAGGGCACGGTTGGCATCAGCGACCAAACGGTCTGCTTCGCGACGGGCATCGCGGGCGTCACGATCCGCTGTCGACAGTTCAGTCAATCGGGCGGTCAGTGTCTCATGGGCCGCGCGCGCGCCTTCGGTCCGCGATGTGGCGCGTTCCAGTTCCTGCTTCAACTCTTCCAAACGGTTGAGCTGCTGCAACCGCAGAGCCGCCGCAGAAGGTGCATCTTCGGCCCAAGCGCGATATCCGTCCCAGCGCCAAAGATCACCTTCCAAAGACACCAACCGCTGCCCGGGTTTTAGCAAGGGCTGCAAGCGGCTGCCTTCGTCCGCATCAACCAACCCAATCTGGCCCATGCGGCGCGACAGCACATCCGGCACAGACACATGCGAGGTCAAAGCGGTCACGCCCGCGGGCAGGTCTTGTGCTGCATCATACCGCGGCAGAACGGTCCAGCCGGACGGACCATCGCCTTCGACCTCAGGCGCGCGCAGATCATCCGCGAGCGATGCGCCCAGCGCTTTTTCAAACCCTTGTTCCACTTGCAGCCGGTCGAGAATTTGCCCGCCTTCAGCCGTGTCACGTTCCAACAACTTAGCAAGTGCTGCGACTTCGGCTCGCAAAGCGTTCATTTCGCCTTCGGCCTCGGACCGTTCAGCGCGGGCGGTCGATTCACGGGACTGCGTTTCAGAGCGAGCTGTTTCAGCGGCCACAAGTGCAGCATCCGCGCGCGTCGCTGCATCCACGGCGGCGGTTTCAGCCTGTGTTGCTGCGGCGAAATCGGTTTCGGCCTTTTCCATTGCAGCCTTAGAGGTTTCAACCGCGGCACGCGCTTTTTCAGCTTCACTTTCGGATTTGGCTTGAGTCTGCTGGCTGTCTTCCAACAAGCGTTGCGCAGATTGGTGGCGCGCGGCGAGACGGGCCACATCCTCGGTCAACTGGCTGAGATCGGCTTCGCGTTCTTGTAAGATCGCAGCGGCGGCAGAGCTTTCGGTCAGGGATGCGGCCATGCGGTCTTCGTGGCCTTCCATCGCTTTCTCAAGCTCTTTGGCTTCCCATTCCAAACGCTCAATCGTCTCGCCCGCGTCTTTGTTCAGACCGGCCTCACGGGTCATGTCGTTGGTCAGTTGAGCGATCCGAGCGGTCAGCGTCTCAATGGTTTGGCGTGCGCGGTTTTCCTGATCGGCCAGAGTGTCACGCTGGACGTTCAGGCGTTGCACAACGGCTGCCGCGATGGCTTCTTCTTCGCGCAGGGCGGGCAAGGCTTCTTCAGCTTCGACGCGCGCCTTGGCGGCGGCAAGGGCTGCACTTTCGGCTTGGGCCGTGGCGGCTGTGCGTTCACGTAATTCGTCTTCGGTTTTTGCGCGCACATCGTCGGCTTCGCGCCAGCGCCGGTAAAGCAACAAGCCCTCTGATCGCCGCAGGTCTTCCCCGATTTCGCGGTACCGCGCCGCCTGACGGGCTTGGCGCGCAAGGGCTGACAATTGGCTGGCCAGTTGTTCGATTACATCATCAACGCGGGACAGGTTTTGTTCCGCCCCGTTCAGTTTCAACTCAGCCTCGTGGCGGCGTTGGTACAGACCCGAAATACCAGCGGCCTCTTCCAGAATGCGACGGCGGTTCTTAGGCTTGGCGTTGATAAGTTCCGCAATCTGCCCCTGCCGGACCAGTGCAGGCGAATGGGCACCCGTCGAGGCATCGGCAAAAAGCATCTGCACATCGCGGGCGCGCACATCCTTGGTGTTCGCCTTATAGGCGCTGCCCACGTCGCGGGTGATGCGGCGCACGATGTCGATGGCATCGTTGTCGTTAAATCCGGATGGCGCCAGCCGGTCACTGTTGTCGATATGCAGGCTGACTTCGGCAAAGTTGCGGGCAGGTCGCGTGGCCGCACCCGCAAAGATCACGTCTTCCATACCGCCGCCACGCATGGCTGTCGGGCGGTTTTCACCCATAACCCAACGCAGCGCTTCCAGCAGGTTCGACTTGCCACAGCCATTAGGGCCAACCACACCTGTCAAACCGTCCGCAATGATCAAATCGGTCGGGTCAACAAAGCTTTTGAAGCCGGTCAGTTTGAGTTTAGAAAAACGCAATTGGGCGGTTCCGTTGATTCCTAGGGCCAGTGGGGAATGTGACGGCTGATATGGGGCCATGTCAACGGTTGGACGCTGTATATGGCGCAATCGGCGTAGTTATCCACAACATATCGGGCCTGCGGCGGATACAAGCCTGATTTGGCCGTGCAACGGACTATTCCGCAGGCTTGGGACACTTCAGCTTGGCAACGGCCACCGCTTGATCCCCGGAAATGGAGCGCACTTCACACCCGCTGACCTGCTCAATCGCTGTTGTCGCCCTGTCCTTGATCGGGCCAAACCGAGGCGCGTATTGCGTATTGGTTCGAATGGCCTCTGCCTTGGTGCCAGTATGGCGAACATCAAAGGTGCTGCCCTCAATCGTCACAGTCGACACGGGCAGCCCGCGAAAGGCGGGGCTGGGGGTATTGCAGGCTGCCAACAGCAGAACGAAGGTCACGTATCTCATGGCGCGACCCTGTACGCCGCATGGTTAAGATTGTGTTACCGACCGAGCGTTGCCCTTGCTCCAACCGCGCATTGGTCATATAAATTGACCAATCAAACAGAGGCTTCGCCCATGCCCTTCCAGAAAGTCCAACCCGAAAAGCTGTCGACCTCAGTGGTGCGCCAGATAGAGCAGTTGATCCTGCGTGGCATTTTGCGCCCTGGGGAGCGGCTGCCGTCTGAACGCGAACTGTCCGACCGGTTGGGGGTGTCGCGCCCTTCGCTAAGGGACGCCATTGCAGAGCTGCAACAGGACGGGTTGCTGACCGCCAAAGCAAACGCGGGCATCTTTGTGGGCGATGTTTTAGGGTCCGCCTTTTCGCCAGCCTTGACCCGCCTTTTTGAAACCCATGACGAAGCTGTTTTTGACTACGTGTCATTCCGCCGTGATCTCGAAGCACTGGCCGCCGAACGTGCCGCCAAGCTTGGGTCAGAGACCGATCTGGCAGTAATCCAAACCTTGTTCGACAAGATGAAAAGCGCCCATGCCCAAAACAATGCGAAAGACGAAGCAGAGCTGGACGCACAGTTTCACATGGCCATCATCGAGGCGAGCCACAACGTCGTGATGCTGCACATGATGCGGTCCATGTTCGATCTGCTGCGGAATGGTGTGTTCTACAACCGGCAGGTCATGTTCAAACAAAGGGCAACGCGCGACGCGCTTTTGGACCAGCACGGGGTCATCAACACTGCCATACAATCCCGTGATCCTGAAGCTGCAAGCCAAGCCGTGCGCGCGCATCTCAGTTTTGTGGAAGACTGTCTGCTCGATCAAACGAAGGCGGACCGCAACGAGGTGATTGCCAAGCTGCGTCTGGAACACACGCGAGCGGGATAAATCGGGTCAGCCGTCGTCCTTGGTCAACATGGCAAAACTCGCTTCTGCTGCTTCCAAGGCCCCTTCAAGGTATCCCCCGAAGGTGGCGGCCACCTCGGTACCAGAAAACAGCAACCGGCCTTCCCAAAGCCCGCCTAGCACATCGGGCATCCCATAGCTTGGATGCGCATAAAGCGGGGCCTGATCCGCGTCGGTCGCCGTATAGGGATCACGCGCCCAATCCTTCACGAACAATTCAAGCGGGGTCGCGGCCTCGGGACCAAAAAGTCGCCCCAACTGTGCGCAGATGTGCTGGCGTAAAAGTGCCTCGTCTGCACGGCTTTCTGGCGGCACGCCGATAAACCCGAACAAAGCGTAAGGCCCGCCCGTATGAGGCGACGCATCGTGTATTTCCACCATCGGCCCATGCCGGCTTTGCGCATCCCCCGACAATCCAGCGTCCCGCCAGAAGGGTGTGTTATAGACCGCTACCGCTTTGGCTTGACCGGCCATCCAAGTCGGCACAGCTTGCAACGTATTCAACGTCGCCTCTGGCAATTCGGGGGCGAACTGGAAACCCGCCGCCACGCGCGGGGGCAGCGCCAAAACCACACGATCCGCTGATACAGCCTCACCCGACGCCAAAGTCGCTTTGATGCCGCTTTCTGTTTGCGCAAGACCCGCGACTGGTGCCCCACTTCGCTTACGAGCATCCGGCAGGCGATCGGCTAAGGCAGCTGTCAACACACCTAGGCCACCGCTCAAACGAAACGATCCTTGCATAGAGGCAATCCCGCGGCCGTATTGAACCTGTCCAGCGGCATCTTCGAACGTCAACGCACCATCCGAAAACTGATCAAAAACGGTCAGATCATACCTTTCGATTAAACTGGCAATACGTGGCTGACCAGGCCAAAACCATGCTGGCCCCATATCAAATCCGGCACGATCCAACGCTTCCGTTTTGATCCGCCCGCCGAACCTGTCACGGGCTTCAAGAAGCAGATAGTCGTGCCCTTGCGCCTCAAGCATCTCTGCCAGCGCAAGGCCAGACAGCCCGCCACCTACGATCAAAGTACGCATCAAACGGCGGGCGGCTTTGCGTGTGGAAGGTGACCGGTTTTCATCCAGACCTTCGCACCCTCAGAGCCCGCAACAGCAGACAGATTTTCACTATCAGGTAACCGCAACCATGCACCTGCTTGCAACTGGTCTTCGGCCTCAGTCAAACTGCCCGAAAGAACCAAAAGCTCAATCCCGCCAGCATCCGTACAAACCAGTGATGCGCCGGGGTCCACATGAACGTAAGTAACCTTTTCGCGGCTGTCTTCATGCAGTAATGCAGTCGCAACACCATCCACAGGGGCAGCCAGTTCATCGGCCATATTCTTGCGAAACTGGGTGCGATCGGCCATGTCAAACTGCCAAAGCTTGACGAAAATGATGCAACCCAGCTTTGAGCTGGGCGTGTGAGATGTTGTCGGAGGATTGCGAACGTAGGTGCCTTGAGGGAAATCACCATGTTCGTCCTGAAACACTCCGTCCAGAACGATGAATTCCTCACCGCCGGTATGAGTATGTGCAGAAAACGCGCTGCTAGGCGCGTAGCGGACTATCGAAGTCGCGCGGGCAACTTCACCACCAATCCTATCCAACATCCGGCGATCAACGCCGGGCATAGGGGACGCAACCCACTCAAGCGCATCTGAATGCACAACCACGCGTTCGGTAAAATCCGCGTTCAGTTCCATGTTTGCTCTCCCTAAAAAGCGGCGCAGAAATCGGGCCGCTCATTGAAACTTGGGAAACCCGAAACCGAATGACAAGGCTCATCACTTCTTTGTTCCAAATAAATCCCGGGGTCCGGGGCAGAGCCCCGAAACGAGCTGCACAACAAAAAAACCGCCCCTGAAAACAGAGGCGGTATTTGGCATTTGGTCTGTAAGATGGGTCTCGACCCATCCTCGGTTTAGTGCAGCTTGCTGTCCACGACCGAAATGGCTTCGTCAATCAGGTCGTTGCTCGATGCAGCAGTCATCTGCTTGGCGATTACATCACGAGACACGGCCACAGCGACCAAAGCCGCCTGATCACGGACCTCTTTGATGGCAGAGGTTTGAGCACTTTCGATCTGCTCTTGAGCAGCCGCAAGGCGGCGGGTGATCGATTGGGCGATGTCTTCTTTAGCTTGCTCGCCCGCAGCAGCTGCATCGGCCTTGGCTTTTGCAACGATACGGTCGGCTTGTTCCTGAACCTCTTTTTGCTTGCGCTCATATGAAGCGAGCAAGGTCTGGGCTTCTTCGCGGATAGAACGGGCCTCATCCAACTCGGATTTGATACCATCGGCACGTTTATCCAAAGCGCCGCCGATCATGCCGGGGACTTTGAAGTAGAACAAAACAGCGATGAACAGCAGGAAGCCCAGCAGTACAACAAAGTCAGTGTTGGCCAGCGAAAAGAAAGGGCCAGACGCCGCAAGCGCGGGGGTTGCGCCCGCGAAAGCAAGAAGTGCTGTCAGTGAATAACGCATCTCTTTATCCTTTCATGCGGGCAGTGACCGCGGCCGTGATGGCTTTGGCGTCTGCTTTTCCGCCCATCGATGTGACAATCTCAGCGGCCGTGTCTTTGGCGACTGTTTTGATTGCATCGACAGCGCCAGCGCGAATATCGGCGATGGCTTTCTCGGACTCTGCCGACTTGGCTGCGATCTCTGCATCCGCCTTTGACATGGCCACGTCCAGATCGGCTTGGATTTCAGCTTTGGCTTCATCCACGATCCGGCCAGCCTCTGTACGGGCGTCAGCGAGTGCTTTTTCATAGGCTGCTTCAGCATCCAAAGCGCGGGCCTTGAGATCTTCTGCGGCAGCAATATCGTTTGTGATCGTGCCTTGGCGTTCGGCCAGAACCGCGGCGATGCGCGGCAATGCGATGCGCGACAGCACAAAGTAGATCGCCAGAAGGGTCAGGACCAGCCAGAAGATCTGGTTGCCCCACCAGTCAAAACACAGTTGCGGCATACCAATGGCGGAGCCATCGGGTCCGGTACATGTTCCGGCAAGTTCGACATCTATTGGTTCAGTTGCCATGACGGCCTCCGGTTTGATCGGTTCATCCAATGGGTGGCGTGGTCAGAACCGCACCACCCATACGCAAGGAAGAAACGTCAGTGCTTAAACAGCAAACATCAGCAGAAGGGCGACGAGGAACGCGAAGATCCCCAAGGCTTCTGCGAAAGCGATGCCGATAAACAGTGTTGCAGTCTGCGACGCGGCCGCAGATGGGTTGCGCAGAGCGCCTGCCAAGTAGTTGCCGGCCACGTTACCAACACCGATCGCGGCTGCGCCGGATCCGATTGCTGCAAGACCTGCGCCGATGTGTGCGAGTTCACCTTCCATGAGAATTCTCCTATGCGTTGGAAGTTAGATAGATATGAGGGCAAAAGCGCCCCCGGTTGTTAGTGATGCGGGTGCAATGCGTCGTTCAGATAAACGCATGTCAGAATGGTAAAGACGTAGGCCTGAATGAAGGACACCAGAACTTCTAGGCCGTACATGGCCGTGATCGCCACGACGGATACAGGCGAGATCACAGCAATCGCAGCAAAGCCTGCGAAAACTTTGATCACAGCGTGACCGGCCATGACGTTGCCTGCCAAACGAATGGAGTGGCTGACGGGGCGCACGAAGTAGCTGATGATTTCAATAACGGCGAGCACAGGGCGCAGCGCCAAAGGTGCGGAAGCAACCCAGAACAGCCCCAGAAAGCTTGCCCCGTTTTTCACAAAGCCCAACACTGTCACAGTGATGAACACCGCAAAGGCCAGCACAACCGTGACCGCAAAGTGCGATGTTGGAGTGAAAGAAGTCGGGATAAGGCCAAGAAAGTTGGCGCAGACGATGAACATGAACAGCGTCATGATATAGGGGAAGTACTTCAACCCCTCTTTGCCGCAAATGTCTTCGACCATCTTGTAGATGAACCCGTAGGCCATTTCCGCAATCGACTGGCTGCGCGACGGGACAATCGCACGCTTGGAGCTACCCAAGACAAGAATGGCAATCACGGCCAGAACCGCAAAGCCCATCC
>CAZWSE010000005.1:0-52031 GCA_964636575.1 uncultured Sulfitobacter sp.
CAGGTTGTGCATGTCATCGACGGTCGGGTTCAGAATGTATTCGCCATCCTCAAAACCGACGCGGGCACAAGCGATTGGACCCATGAACGGTGCGCCTGAAATGGTCAGTGCTGCAGAGGCCGCGATCATGGCAACCATGTCCGGGTCGTTGACCAGATCATGGGACAGCACCGTACACATCACCAGAACTTCGTTTTTGAAGCCGGGTACGAACAGCGGGCGCAATGGGCGGTCGATCAAACGGGCGGTCAGTGTTTCTTTTTCAGTTGGCCGTGCTTCGCGTTTGAAAAAGCCACCCGGTACTTTACCGGCGGCGTAGTATTTTTCTTGGTAGTGAACGGTCAGCGGGAAGAAGTCCTGACCCGGCTTTTGCTTTTTCGCAAAAGTTACGTTGGCCATAACGGTGGTTTCGCCCAAAGTGGCGATGACCGAACCATCTGCCTGACGGGCAACTTTGCCCGTTTCCAGTGTCAGCGTTTCTTCGCCCCACTGCATTGATTTCTTAACTTCGTTAAACATGTATCGTTTCCTTTTGAGAGCACTCCCAAGCGTATCTCGGGTCTCTCGTTTGACTGGCGGCCCCATTGCCGCCGACCCTTTCATCATTCCATGCGCTAGGGTCAAAGCGTCACGTCTCAGATGGGCCTGCGCGTAACAGAGTTTTGGGAATATGGGAAGGGGCGTTCGGTCTGCTGAATGTCGTTCTGAATTTGAGTATTTTTGGAAAAATGAAGGTGGAGCATTAGCCTGCTAACCTTTGCGCTATGGCGCTGATTTGAGCGCCTTCGTTTATCGCATGGTAAAGCGGTCTTGGCGGGCGGCTGTGCGTGTCAATGCTGCGGGCGATCCAGTTGTGGGCTTCTATTGATTTGAGCGATTGAGACAGTGCGCGGTCCGTGATTGCGGGCAGGTGTGATTTGAGGTGACTGAAGTGCCGCGGACGGTTGCTGACAGCGAGGATTGGAAGTGTCCACGTTCGTCTGAGCAGTGTTTTGTCTGTTTGGTTGTTTTCAAGAGTGAGGACTTGGTGCGCAATTGCTGCGATCCTTTGGCCTTTTGCCGTGAGCCTGAATTCAGGTCTTAACGGATGCCCGTGGCCCGGGTTGCGTTCGAGAAGGTTGAGCGTGATCAGGTGTTTCAGGCTTTGTCCGAAGCTTGTCCGGCTGGCCCCTGTCGCCGCAAGAAGCGGTGCCTGTCGCCCCGCTGTTCCGCGGTGCAGCGCGGCGAGGATGTGCAGGCTCCAGCTGCGCGAGGTAAGATTGACAATGTCGCTAATGTCCATAAAGTATAGTTAATATATTTTTGGTAGAAAAGGAAAGCGCAATGTCAGTCGTGACTTTGGATAACAAGATTACAATTTCTGTCGTCGTCCGAGACAGGAAGGCCAGTGCTGAATGGTATTCTAAAATGCTGGGCTTTGAGTTGCTGTATCACGCCGACGAGGCGGGGTGGACCGAGCTTTCTACGATGACCGAGGGTGTTACCCTTGGATTGGGCGAACAGGCAGAACCAAGCCCCGGCAATTCAGTCCCCGTGTTTGGCGTGGCCGACGTGCATAAGGCCCGCCGCGATTTGGAAGCCGCCGGCGTCGGATTTGATGGTGAGACAATGACCATCGACGGGATGGTGAGCCTGTGTACTTTCTTTGACCCTGACAATAATGCGCTGATGTTGGCGCAGACGCTGTGATCCGGCGTTGACGGACGGTCCAAACGAAAAACGCCCACCAAAGGGCGGGCGTATTCGAATACTTGCTGTTGTCGCTGTGTTTAGCGGCGAAGACCCAGGCGTTTGATCAGGTCTTGGTAGCGGGCTTCGTCTTTGGCGCGGGTGTAATCCAGCAGCTTGCGACGCAGGGCAACCATTTTCAGCAGGCCACGACGACCGTGGTTGTCTTTTTTGTGGGTCTTGAAGTGCTCGGTCAGGGTGGCGATCCGGCTGGACAGGATTGCGACCTGCACTTCGGGCGAACCTGTATCGCCTTCTTTGGTGCCGAATTCTTTCATGACGCGGGCTTTTTCTTCTGGCGTAATCGACATCGGGGTCTCCTTTAAGAGTTAGAGTGATGGCGCAGGCCGGGATGTCGTCCAGCGCAGGCCCATGGAGTGACCGCGAGTGCGGACCCGCGGCGTATAGAGGGGAATCGGGGTGCTTGGCAATGGCGGAGTTTAACGCCCGAATTTACGCGCTTTTTGGCAACTCTATTTCAGTGTCAAAGGCGTTCGGTTCCTGTGATCCAAGCGAGAATTGGCTCGTAGATTGCGACAGCTCAGTAGAGCTGCGGATCATTTCTTCGCTGGCGTTTGAAACCTCATGCACCATTGTGTTGTTTTGTTGGGTGACTTGATCAAGCTGAACCATGGCGGAACTAACATCGCTGAGGCTTGTGGCCTGTTCTTTCGATGACGCGGATATGCCGCTGACCAAACCACTGATTTCACCGACCATTTCAACAATATCAGTCAAAGATGCGCCTGCATTAGTGACCAATGAGACCCCGTTTTCGACTTGTTTGGAGCTTGTCGAAATCAGCTCGCTGATTTCTTTGGCAGCTTCAGCGGATCTTTGAGCCAAAGCACGGACTTCGGATGCCACCACGGCAAAGCCCCGACCTGCTTCACCCGATCTTGCGGCCTCCACGCCTGCGTTCAACGCAAGCAGATTGGTCTGAAAGGCAATGTCATCAATAAGGCCGATGATCTGGGTTACCTGATCAGAAGAAGCCTTGATTTCTCTCATCGCGGCGACCGCTTGGTCGACGACCTCGCCGCTTTCTTTCGCGCGTTCTTTGGTGTCGGTCACTCGAACGTCGGTTTGCATGGATACTTCAGCCGTCGATGTGACGCTGGTGGACAAATCGCTCAAGGCAGACACGGTTTTCTTGAATGATGTGGCTTGTTGTTCAGTCCGGCGCGCCATGTCAGACACCGATCCGTTGACCTGTCCGGCTTGGCCGTCGATGTCATTGCTGTTTTGCACGACGGAGCCAACCAAACTGCGCAACTTGGAACAGCTTTTGTTGAAGTTGTCATAAAGCGCTGCATAGCGATCTGCCGGTGCGGCGGCAATTTGATGGCCCAGATTTCCATTTGAAAGCTGCTGTAGCCCTTCTGAAAGCGTTTCCATCACCACGCCTTGCATTTGTTGATCCAGAAGTCGTTCCTGATTGGATGCTTCAGCCTGTTGCAGCTTGTTGGTCAGATCGTGCAAACTGTGGATCAGGTCTTTGACCTCTGCCAGGTCGGACGACCGGTTGTCTATTGATGTTTCAAGCTTTCCTTCGGCGACAGCGACAAGATCTTTTGTGACCGCTTCCAGACGCGATGTGACCCGAGACCGGATAAACCAAATCGTTGCACCAACGAGGGCCACAACAAAGACGACGAGTGCGGTGTGAAGTATCAGGCTGTTCCAAGCGGCATCGCTTCGGTCTTTCCAGTAGATGTTCAGCTCTAACCCGGCGTTTTTGGACAAGTCTGACATCTGCCGCAAGGCACCGTTTGAGAGTTCGAAAAACTGCTCAAAGCTGATCTGGTATGCGACGGAGGCGTTTTGTGCAGGCTGCCGCATAGAAGCGTTCAGCGTGTCGATTGTGGCCAGATAGTCTTCAAAGTAGACTTGTTCGGCGATTGACGTGCGGCGCGTCAGGTCTGCGGGGGCGTCAAAGGTTTCAAGCTGGTTGGTCAACACACCCCACGCACTGGCGGCACGTTTGGACGCAAGCTGAACCCGTGTTTGATCTGCGGATGGAATTGGAAGACCGTTCAAAGTAGCGATTGCATAATAGGTCCGCGCGCGTCCACCAAATTCACGGACTTCCCAAGCCCTGTCTTGAATAGCCGCGATCGAAGCCGAGTGGCTGGAAGACAAGCGATTGGATTTGCGCATCAGCTCTGACAGGTTTTTAAGCTTTGTGATGTTGGCTTTCAGATCATCTGGCAAGGTTTTGATACGGTCTGCTGGGCGTAGATCACTGGGCACAGATAGCATTTGGTCAACTTCACCACGCAAGTCATGGATTGTGTCCAAGGTAGACTGCGCCCGCGAGAGCAAGCTTGCTTGCGTCTTGAGCCCAGCGATGTCTTTGATCAACACCTGCGCATTTTCGAGCTTTTCTTCGGACAAGGTGCGCTGCTGCGCGATCAGTTCCACAAAGGCTGCGGGGGCTGGTTCGTTGAGCGCCAGTGCCACCTGCGTCACGCTGCGTTCAAGCGACAGATCAACGGTTCCGTCAATCCAGGACGTGCGGGCTTCTGCCAGTTGAGCGAGGCTGTTTACTGTCCGGTAGTCCTGCGCGGACTTAAAAAGGCTTTGTGAAAACGTAACAATCGAGATCATTCCAATTGTTACCAAAATTGCACTGACACAAACGGCGATCCGCATCTCATTTTCCCTTGTTCCGTATCCTTGGAGCAGGGGCATAAGAGCGAAAACTGAAAGCAAGGATAATTGCCTGCGAATTAGTCGCTATTGCGGTGTTTCAGTGATCTGATCTGCGATTTGTTTGACCCATTCCCCGATGATCGGCACGAATTCAAACTGAGACAGCCAATAGGCCACAATCGACACCAATGCGGTTGCCCCGACCACCGTTCCAAGTCCTAAGGCCAACCCCCGCAGGAACTGGAATCCGATCATCCGAAAGAATGAGTTATGCACCCGTACGAACCTGTGTTGGTTCAGGATCTCGACCTCTTTTGTTAGTCGTTCAATGGCTGAAAGTTCGTCTTCGGTCATGTATCCGTCCAGACTTCGGGTTGTTGCGCATATGCAATGTACAGTGGATGTTTGGGATGCCCCGCTTTGGATAGCCCAAGGTGATAGAGGGGTTTTTCCGTCCCGCGCAGAAGCGTTGCCACGGCCGCCCCCCGTCCGAGATGTTCTCCGTGGGTGCCCCAGCCTGCGATGACTTGATCAGCCCAAGCCGCCCCTTCCAGAATGGCGCTGTCGTTGGCGGGTCCGACCGGTTCCGCTGCCGCCCGCATTTTGCGCGGGTCCGTATCGCGCCATGCGAAGATATTGGTCACTTGGAAGGCCCCGAACCCGAGCGTTCTGGCCCGCCTTTCGCACCGTTCTACTGTCGGATCGTTTTGGACTTCGGTCGCTGTAGAGGGATTGAGCATCACAAAGAGCGCCTTGCGCCCGCCGGCATCCCATACCCGTGTCAGGCTGTATCTGTACCGTTCGCAATCTGAATAAATTGCCGTGGACGGGGCATCGCCTTTGGTATGGGTGCGCGTGATCATGGCCTGCTTTGTGCCAGTACCATCCACGGGCTTCAATGGCTTTGGTTGAAGACCCTGTTGGGGTGCAATTCGCCTGCTTTGTAGACGCCCACGGCCACGGCCTTTCCTTCGAACGAGGCCCAAGCCGTGTCGCCGTATTCAGCTGCGGCCGCCAGAACCAGCCCCGGGTTCCCATTGCGAAGCCGCGCTGCTCCTTCCGCGGTGCATTTGAGTTCGGGCAGGTCTTCTAGCGCGATTTCAAGCGGCAACAGGTGTTGATCCAGTTCTGGTGTGCGCGCCTGTTCTTCGACCTTTTCTAGGCTGATCCCGTTTTCAACATCGAACGGGCCGGACCAAATCCGCCGCAGCTCGCGCACATGACCGAAACAGCCCAAAGCTGCCCCCAGATCCCGCGCGATGGAGCGCACATAGCCGCCCTTGCCGCATGTCATTTCAAGTGTCGCGTGATCCGCATCGGGGCGGTCTGTCAGCACCAGTTCTTCGACGAACAGATCGCGGGCAGCGATCTCCATTTCTTCGCCGTCCCTTGCCCGTTTGTAGGCCCGTTCGCCGTCGATTTTGACGGCTGAAAACTGCGGAGGGATCTGTTGGATGTCGCCTACGAATTGCCCCAAGGCCGCTTTGATGTCTTCATCGCTTGGCCGCGCGTCAGAGCTGTTGATGACTTCGCCTTCGGCGTCGTCTGTGTTGGTCGCTTGGCCTAACCGCACCGTAAAGGCATAGGCTTTGAGTGCATCCGTGATGTAAGGAACCGTTTTGGTGGCCTCGCCCAAGGCCACGGCCAGAACGCCTGTTGCATCGGGGTCAAGCGTGCCTGCGTGGCCTGCTTTGTTGGCGTTCAGCGCCCAGCGCACTTTGTTCACGACTGCTGTTGACGTCAGCCCTGCCGGTTTGTCGACAACCAGCCATCCTGAAATGTCGCGGCCTTTGCGTTTGCGTCCCATCGTGCGTCGTCCTTGTTTTCAGCAGATCGCGAGGTAGCGCGGGCTATGGGGGGCGGTCAATGGGCTTATTTGGTCTCAATCGTGCCGATGATCGGCCCAAGCGGGAAGCCCGTGTCGTTGCGGCCCAGTTCGGGTGCGTAGAGCCTTGAGATATTCCCATCAAAATAGAGCGCGTTGGGCAGGCCTAGCGTCGTTTGGAACAGCTTTCCGAATTCATGGAATGTCACCGGCTGGTTCGAGATCGCGAAGACTGCTTTTGTCCCGTCTGCCGATGTGCCGACCCCGTTGCGGATGTAGCGTGACGTGCTGTCTGGTAGGAACCGATGATGCAGCGCACCATCGATGACCAGCATTGGTCCTGATTGGGTTGCGTGGATGCAGGCTGGCGGGTTGGCTTGATAGGTAAGCGTTTCAATCACGTCTGCCCGCCCGTCGCGTATGCAAAAGACCCCGTTAGGCAAAAGCCCGAAGTTTCCGGGGCCTGCGTTGGTGACAATACTTTTCGATTGCACGCCGTTTTCGATGTAAAGCCCCACTGGGCCTCTGTCTGCGTGGTACATACCTGCGTTCATCGCGAACCCGAGCTGTTTGCCCTGTGTTCGCAAGCTGTCGTTGACGGTTGAGAACTGTCCGAGCAACTGGCCTTCTGCATTGGAATGAAAGAGGCCGAGCGTTTGGCGGGTCAGGTCTGTTTCGCAGATCGTGTAGCTGAGATTTTCAACCGTGATGTCAGAACAGCTTGCCTGCGCCAAAGCCGGAAGGACCGCTCCCACTACAGCCGCCAGCGCAAAGCGCATTAGCTGTCGTCGCTTTCTGCGTGGACATCCCTTTGCACTGCATCCTGACCCATCATGCGACGTGTGTCGTCCATTTGATCAAAGGTTTCGTCCAGCCGGAACCGCAGGTCGGGCGTGAACTTCAGTTCAAGCTTTTTGCCAACCGCGCGGCGCAGTTCGCTTTTGTTGCGGGCGAGCAATTCAATGACTGTGTCTTGGCCTTTGCCGCCTAAAGGCAGCACATAGGCGGTTGCGATCTTCAGGTCGGGTGATGTGCGGACTTCGCCGACGGTAATGCTCATCCGGTTCAGATCGGGATCATGGATGTCGCCACGCGCCAGCACTTCGGACAATGTCCGGCGGATCAGCTCGCCGACCCGCAGCTGCCGTTGTGAGGGGCCAGCGCCTTCATGAAACTTGTTCTTTCCCATGCGCCCCATCTAATCGCTTGGCGAGGCTTTGCCAAGACGCTGCAACTTGGCTAAGACGGGCAAGGGCGTAAGGGAGTTTTCAGCCATGACAGATCGAACGGGTATCGTGGTCACAGGGGCATCGGGCCGGATGGGTCAAATGCTGATCCAATTGATCGCCGCGCATGACAGCGCCGAGCTTGTTGGCTGTGTTGAGCGTCAGGGCCATGATTGGGTCGGTCAGGACATTGGCGTTGCAATGGGCGGTGCTGCGCTGGGCGTGGTGGTCACCGACGACCCGCTTGAGGCCTTTGCCAAGGCCCAAGCCGTTATTGATTTCACGACCCCGCAAGCCACGTTGGAATTCGCAGCCTTGGCGGCCCAAGCCCGATGCGTGCATGTCATTGGCACCACGGGCATGACTGACGATGAAATCGCAGCGCTGGAACCTGCATCCCGTCACGCCCCTATTGTGCGCGCAGGAAACATGAGCCTTGGCGTTAATTTGCTAGTGCAACTGACCAAACGGGTTGCTGCCGCGTTGGACGAAGATTTTGATATTGAGGTGATTGAAGGCCATCATCACCACAAGGTCGATGCGCCCTCTGGGACGGCCCTGATGCTGGGCGAAGCGGCTGCCGAAGGACGCGGTGTGAAGCTGGCTGATGTACGTGACAGTGGTCGCGACGGGATCACGGGGGCTCGCAAGCGTGGTGACATCGGGTTCACCGCCATTCGTGGCGGCGATATTGTGGGCGAGCATGACGTGCTTTTTGCGGCTGCCGGCGAACGGATCGTTTTGCGTCATATGGCCACCGACCGCGCTATTTTCGCGCGCGGCGCCATCAAAGCCGCCCTTTGGGGGCAGGATAAAGGCCCTGGGCAGTATGATATGGTCGATGTTTTGGGGTTGGACCGGTAGGATCGCCTTGTTTTGTGATCCAGTCGAACTGGTGGCCCGTACAAACCACAACGAACACCAATTCGGAGCGTCCTTGTGATCAAATCTGTCCTGTCTTTGAGCGTTGCAGCCGGTATTGCGGTTGCGTCTCCTGTTTTTGCGGACCGCTCGAAGGTCTCGGACAAGGCGCAGTTTGTGCAATTGGTGTCTGGTAAATCCTTGGTACGCCCGTTTGTTGACCTGCAGGTGTCCGCCGATGGCAGTATCGCAGGCAAGGGTGCGGCTTGGGCAGTTACGGGCAACTGGACGTGGAAGCAGGGGTATTTCTGCCGCAGCTTGTTTTGGGGTGGCGACGATCTTGGGTATAACTGTCAGGAAGTGACGTTGGAAAACGGCCGCTTGCGCTTTACCTCGGACAAGGGCGCGGGCAAATCAGCGGACTTCCGGCTAAAATAAGCCACACGGTTCTGGGCCAAGATCAAAAGTCGATCGCGATGCCTTTGTTTTCCCAATCCCCGTAGCGGACAGGCTCTGGCCCTTTGCGGCCGCCGAGTTCCTTGGGCATATCCATCTTTTTCGCCGCCTCGCGCCGCTCTTCCGCCTCGGCCAAGGCGCGTTTTGCGGCCTCTGGCATATCTTTGGATGTATCGGTCATTGGCGGGTTCCTTTGGCTGATCCCTGTTGATATACGCCAGCGGTCCACTAGGACAAGGCCAAGGCGGGAATTCAAATCATGGCAGATACAGGTGTAGCAGCACGGCGCAGTGCGGTTTTCCTTCTCGATCAGGTTCTGGGCGAGGGGCGGTTGATGTCTGAGCTTTTGGGCGGCAACACGCTTGAGCGGCTTGCCCCTGATGATCGCGCCCGTGCGCAACGCCTTGCCACGGATACCCTGCGCAATCTGGAACGCGCTGACCGTGTTTTGCAAAAGCACCTGCGCAAGTACCCGCCGCTAACTGTGCGCAATGCCCTGCGTGTCGGTGCGGTAGAACTCTGCCAAGGCGGTGCGGCCCATGGTGTCGTCAATGCGATGGTCGAACTTGTCGGGTCATCGCCCCATGTCGGCCAGTTGAAGGGGTTGACCAATGCCATTTTGCGCAAAGTGGCCGCTGAAGGCCCTGAGATGTGGGAAACCTTGCGGTCGCCTCGCTTGCCGAAGTGGCTGCGCAATCCGCTTGTCAGTGCTTGGGGGGCAGAAGAAATTGCGGCTATGGAGGCGGCTCATCTTGCTGGAGCTGCGTTGGATTTGACGCCGAAAGCGGATGCCAAGGCCGTTGCAGAGGCTGTCGGTGGTGTTGTGCTGCCTACTGGGTCTGTTCGGATTGTGGACGCGGGCCAAGTCACCGCGCTTGCAGGGTATGATGCGGGCGATTGGTGGGTGCAGGATGCGGCTGCGGCCATTCCTGTGCGTGTTTTGGCACCTCAGAAAGACGAAACAGCTTTGGATATGTGCGCAGCCCCCGGGGGAAAAACCATGCAGATGTCGGCCCTTGGTGCGAGGGTTACAGCCGTCGACGATTCAGAGCCGCGTATGGCCCGTGTGAGGTCCAATCTGGAGCGCACCGGATTGCAGGCGGAAGTGGTTGTTCAGGATGTGTTGCAGCATCAAGGGCAATACGATGTGATATTGCTGGATGCGCCCTGTTCGGCGACAGGTACGCTTCGGCGGCATCCTGATCTGCCCTTTGCCAAGGACGGATCCGAATTTTTTGACCTGATGACCTTGCAGGAGCAGATGCTGGATCATGCGTGGTCTATCCTGAAGCCTGGTGGGCGTATGGTGTTTTGCACCTGTTCGCTGTTGCCCGATGAGGGTGAAGTGCAAGTTGAAGAGGCGCTTGAGCGGCATTCGGATATGTCGGTGGACCGTGATGCGCTTGCCTTGGATGGCGTGGATGCGAAGTGGATCAGTGAAGAAGGCGGGCTTCGTTTGCGCCCTGACTACTGGCCTGATCTTGGCGGGATGGACGGGTTCTACATTGCCTGTCTGCGTAAAGCTGCCTGAGGATGGGCTATTCGCATGACTCTGCCCCTTTGCCCCTGTAAGATGCTCACAAACGCCAAAGAGCGTACGAGGCAGTAGAGATCGATGACTGGACCCCAGAGCTTTTCAACCGTGAAGGCGCGTGTTTTGAACCGCGTTTACGCACGGCTGAGTGCCCGCCAAAAGGCGGCGGCCGCGTTCGTATCGCAGCCGGAGCCGCGCACCATCGGTAGTTTTGCCCGCGGCAGACAGTTGATGGCCGGAAATTACCTGTTTGCAGGATACCTCGTTGAGGCCGCAAAGGTCGATATTTGGGATGTTTCCGCCCCTGACACCGCCTTTGAAGAAGAGCTACAAGGCTTTGGCTGGCTCGATGATCTGGCAGCGGTTGGGGATTCCGCGGCGCGGGACAAAGCCAAGAGGTGGCTGTACCAATGGATTGACCTTTACGGCGAAGGAACCGGCCCCGGCTGGACACCTGACCTGACAGGGCGTCGATTGGTGCGTTGGATCAACCATGCCATCTTTTTGCTGCGCGGCCAAACCGATCAGAACCTGACCGATGCCTTTTATCTGGCGCTTGGGCAACAGACCCGCTTCTTGTCAAAACGCTGGCATGCGACCCCGCCCGGATTGCCTCGTTTCGAGGCTTTGACCGGTTTGATTTATGCAGGACTTGCGCTGGAAGGCATGGAGCCTTTGGCAGAGCCTGCCATTCAGGCGATTGCCCATGAATGTGAAACCCAGATTGATGCGACAGGTGGTCTGCCCACCCGCAACCCCGAAGACTTGTTAGATGTGTTCACCTTGTTGACATGGGCGTCCATGGCCTGTGCCGAGGCGGGTCGCGGCACCCCAAATCGCCAGATTGCCGCCCTTGAGCGGATCGCGCCGAGCCTGCGTACCCTGCGACATTCCGATGGAGGTCTGGCGCGGTTTCATGGCGGCGGGCGTGGGGCTGAAGGCTGGCTTGATCACGCGCTTGCCGCGAGCAAGACCAAAACCCGCAGTGCTGACGGATTGTCGATGGGCTTTGCGCGGCTGTCTGGCGGGCGGTCTTCAGTCATTATTGACGCCAGTGCGCCGCCTTTGCGGGCGGCTTCGTTCAACGGGCATGCCTCGACCTTGGCGTTTGAAATGACATCGGGTCGCCGCCCTTTTATCGTCAACTGTGGGTCGGGCGCACGATTTGGGGCTGATTGGCGGCGTGCGGGGCGAGCGACTGCGTCCCATTCGACTTTGTCAATTGATGGCTATTCATCGTCCCGATTTGGCCGCGCGAAACATGACGCGGCACATGAGCCCTTGGTTGAGGTTCCGACTTATGTTCCGATGGAGATGGATACCGTCAGCGATGGTTTGAAGTTCCAAGGCGGTCACAACGGCTATGTGCCGACCCATGGGTTGACCCATGCCCGCACGCTTGAGCTGACCTTTGATGGGCGCGGGATGGTGGGTGAGGACATGTTGCTGGTGATCGAAGACGCAGATCAACCGGCTTTCGATCGTGCGTTTGAGGCGACTAAGCTGAACGGTATCGCGTACACGATCCGTTTCCATCTGCATCCTGAGGTCGATGCGACGATTGATCTGGGCGGCAAGGCTGTGTCGATGGCGCTGAAAAGCGGTGAGATCTGGGTGTTTCGCCATGACGAGACCCTGAATATGGCGCTGGAGCCGTCTGTTTATCTCGAAAAAGGGCGATTGAAGCCCCGTGCGGCGAAACAGATTGTTTTATCCGGCAAAGCGATGGGGTATGCGACCCGCATCCGTTGGTCCCTGTCCAAGGCTCAAGACACTGCTGTCGGGCTGCGCGACCTTGAAACCGAAGATCTTGATCTGTCCGATCTGACATAGGAATTGCCTGCCATGACATCTGCCCTTCACCCCATTCGCCGCGCTTTGCTTTCTGTGTCTGACAAGTCCGGATTGATTGAGTTAGGGCAGGCTTTGGCTGCGAAGGGTGTTGAACTTCTCAGCACCGGTGGCACCGCCAAGGCGTTGCGCGATGCGGGGCTTGAGGTGAAGGATGTGGCCGAGGTCACGGGCTATCCTGAAATGATGGATGGTCGTGTCAAAACACTGCACCCCGCTGTGCACGGTGGATTACTGGCCCTGCGCGACAACACTGACCACGTCGCCGCGATGGAGACCCACGGCATTGGCGCAATCGATCTGGTTGTTGTGAACCTGTATCCGTTCGAGGCCACAGTCGCTGCCGGTGCGGACTATGACACCGTGATTGAGAACATCGATATTGGTGGCCCTGCGATGATCCGCTCTGCCGCGAAGAACCACGGGTATGTCACCGTGGTTGTTGACGTCGAAGACTATGCAGATGTGATCGCTGAATTGGACGCCAACGACGGTCAGACGACCTATGCCTTCCGCCAAAGGCTTGCCCAGATCGCGTATGGGCGCACCGCAGCTTATGACACGGCCGTGTCGACTTGGATGGCGGGTGCCATTGGTGAAACCACCCCGCGCCGTGTCTCTGTGTCTGCGACCTTGGCCCAGACGCTGCGCTATGGCGAGAACCCGCATCAGTCCGCTGCGTTCTACAAGGATGGCCATGCCCGCATGGGCGTGTCCACCGCGATGCAGCATCAGGGCAAAGAGCTGTCCTATAACAACCTCAACGATACCGATGCGGCCTTTGAGTTGGTGTCGGAGTTTGCGACCGAAAGCGGCCCTGCCTGTGCGATTATCAAACATGCGAACCCTTGCGGTGTCGCAACTGGTGAGACGTTGAAAGAGGCCTATTCCCGCGCCTTCGATTGCGACCGGACCAGTGCCTTTGGCGGGATTATTGCCCTAAACCAGATGCTGGACGCTGAAACTGCGGAAGAGATCACGCAGATATTCACCGAAGTGGTCATCGCCCCTGCTGCTGATGGCGCTGCCAAGGAAATCTTTGCGGCCAAGAAGAACCTGCGGCTGCTGACGACGGGCCGGTTGGCCAACCCATTGCGCGCTGCCCAAGCTTTGCGTCAAGTCGCGGGTGGGTATTTGTTGCAAGATAAGGACAACGGGCACATCACTGCGGATGACCTGAAAGTCGTCACCAAACGCGCGCCGACGGATGCTGAACTGGCTGATATGCTGTTCGCGTGGCGGGTAGCAAAACACGTCAAATCCAATGCGATTGTCTACGTCAAAGACGGTGCGACTGTTGGCATCGGTGCAGGGCAAATGAGCCGCGTGGACAGTACCCGTATTGCAGCGCGAAAAGCGCAAGATATGGCCGAAGTCATGGGGTTGGACGCGCCATTGACGAAAGGGTCAGTCGTGGCTTCGGATGCGTTTTTCCCGTTTGCGGATGGGTTGATCACTGCCGCCGAGGCGGGCGCTACTGCCTTGATCCAGCCGGGCGGATCGATGCGCGATGATGAGGTTATCGAGGCTGCCAATGAGGCCGGTCTTGCGATGGTCTTTACCGGTATGCGTCATTTCCGGCACTAGGGCTTTGCAGCAATGAAAACCATTTTCTGGACAGGACTGTTTGCATTTCTGGTCGATCAGGCCAGCAAGTATTTTGTGGTGCATTCCTTGGGTCTGTCCAGCCGATTGGCGATTGATGTTTTCCCGCCGTTCCTGAACTTTCGATACGGCGAGAACAGAGGCATCAACTTCGGACTGTTGGACGGGGGCAGCGATTTGACCCGTTGGTTGTTGATCGCTTTGGCGTTGATCATTTCTGGGTTCGTGTTGTGGTGGGTGCGCAATGCACAGGCCACACGGCTGGGGCTTGCGGGGGCCGGATTTCTGATCGGTGGGGCGTTGGCCAATGTGCTTGATCGGGTGATCTATGGATATGTGCTCGATTTTCTGAACATGTCGTGCTGCGGGATAAACAATCCGTTTGTGTTCAATCTTGCGGATGTGTTTATCTTTTTGGGCGCGTTCCTGATGGTGTTCTTTGTGAAGGACGAAAAGGGCGCGTGACCTTGGCTTTGGGATGCGGTAAAGCTGGTGCAAACGCGACACATAAGGGCGGATGAGGGCAGGTGATGCGAACTTCAGGAATGATCCTATTGGGACTGGTTGTGGCCTTGTCCGGTTGTGCCAACGTCGGTTTGCGTGAGTTGCGAAGCAACGGCGACGGTCCTGACGAATTTCTGATTTTGCCAAACAAACCATTGCAAGAACCCGAAGATTTCGCCGCCTTGCCTGCGCCGACCCCGGGTGGCGCGAACCGTGTGGATCAAGCCCCTATCGCCGATGCAACCAATGCGCTGGGCGGCAATGCGGCCCGACTTGAAGGCGGTATTCCGGCGTCCGACGGTGCTTTGGTCACAGCGGCGAGCCGGTTCGGTGTCGAACCTAACGTGCGAGAAAATCTGGCCGATGCCGATGCCCGTTTCCGCAAGCGTAAAGCGCGCTTCACCCAGATCCGGCTGTTCCCGACAGATCGCTACGCACAGGCCTATAAGCGCGAGGCGATTGACCCTTTTGCCGAGACCGAGCGGTTCCGCCGTGTCGGTATTCAAACGCCGACCTCTCCTCCGAAGAACTGATCGCTGGCTCAAGTCTTCGTTATTGGGCTTGAACTTGTGGGCTTTAGGCGCACTTTTAACGCAGGCCGTTGAACAGGAGCCACATATACTATGCGTCACATTCTAGCTGCGATCATTGGTCTATTTGGGCTGACACATCAGGCCATCGCCCAAACCGGAACCGATCTGGTCACTGATTTCACCCTGTCCAACGGGATGCAGGTTCTAGTTATCGAAGATCACCGCGCCCCAGTTGTGCAGCATATGGTTTGGTATCGCGCCGGATCAGCGGATGAGCCTAAAGGGTCATCTGGCGTTGCGCATTTTTTGGAGCACTTGCTGTTCAAAGCGACTGACAAGCTGGAATCGGGCGAATTGTCTGCAACTGTTGCCGCTAATGGCGGCCGCGATAATGCCTTTACCAGCTATGATTACACCGCCTATTTCCAACGGGTCGCTGCCGACCGTCTAGAGTTGATGATGTCGATGGAATCCGACCGGATGCGTAATATCCGGCTGACCGAAAGCGATATTGCAACAGAGCGTGACGTGATCATCGAAGAGCGCAATCAGCGCACCGAAAACAACCCGCGCGCCTTGTTTGGTGAACAGATGAATGCGTCCTTGTATTTGAACCACCGCTACGGCGTGCCGGTGATCGGGTGGATGCATGAGATGGAAACGCTTGATATGGACGACGCGCTGTCGTTCTATCAAACGTATTATTCGCCGAACAACGCGATCCTTGTGGTGTCGGGTGATGTGGACCCTGCCGAGGTTAAGGCTTTGGCTGAAACTTACTACGGTGTCATTCCTGCAAACCCTGATTTGCCTGCCCGTTTGCGTACCGAAGAACCGCCGCATCGGTCGGAGCGTCGATTGACCTATAAAGACGCCCGCGTGGCGCAGCCCTATGTGAACCGGTCCTATCTTGCCCCTGAACGCGACAGTGGTGCGCAGGAAAAGGCGGCGGCCTTGACCATTCTGGCCGAGATCTTGGGCGGTGGGACGACGTCTTATCTTACCGAGAAGCTCCAGTTTGATGAACAGATTGCTGTGTTCAGTGGCGCATTCTATCGCGGCATGTCTTTGGATGACACGGGCTTTGATATCATCGTCGTGCCAGCCGCGGGTGTTAGCCTGCAAGAGGCTGAAGACGCAATGGATGTTGCTTTGGCGTCTTTCATGGAAGCCGAGATTGATGCCGATCAGTTGGACCGGATCAAAATGCAGCTGCGCGCCGCCCAGATCTTTGAGCGTGACAATGTGGACCGGATTGCCAACCGCTATGGCCGTGCTTTGACATCTGGTCTGACCATTCAAGACGTGCAGGACTGGCCTGCGGTTTTGCAAGCGGTCACTGCCGAAGACATCAAAGCAGCGGCAGCATCTGTGTTTGATGCCCGCGCATCGGTGACTGGTTGGTTGATGAAGGCCGAGGAGGCAACCCAATGAGACACTTTCTGGCCGCCGCTTTCAGCTTGATCCTTGTGCTGCCTGCCTGGGCAGAGGTTGCGATCAAAGAAGTCACGTCGCCCGGTGGGATCACCGCGTGGCTGGTTGAGGATCATTCTATCCCCTTTGTCGCGCTAGAGTTGCGGTTCAAGGGTGGTGCGTCTTTGGATGTTGAAGGCAAACGGGGTGCGACCAACCTGATGACCGGCCTGCTTGAAGAAGGGGCCGGCGATCTGGATGCGCGCGGATTTGCACGAGCCTTGGAAGAGTTGGCGTCATCGTTCAGTTACGACGTGGGCGATGATGCGTTGTCCGTGTCCGCGCGGTTTTTGACGGAGACCCGTGAGGCTTCTGTCGCGCTGTTGAGGTCTTCCATTATGGAACCTGCGTTTGACGAGGCGTCGCTTGCCCGTGTGCGCGCACAGGTGCTGTCTGGGTTGGCATCCGATGCCAAAGACCCCAATGAGATTGCAGGCAAAACCTTTGATGCAATGGCCTTTGGCGACCATCCTTATGCGACATCGCTAAGTGGGACCGTTGAAAGTGTGTCTGCGTTGACCCGTGATGACTTGCTTGAAGCGCATCGAAACGTCTTTGCCCGTGACAGGCTTTATGTGGGGGCCGTGGGCGATATTTCCGAGGCAGAGCTGGGTGTTCTGCTGGATGCCTTGTTGGGTGATTTGCCCGCAACAGGCGCGGCGCTGCCTGGACCTGCTGACGTTACAATCGAAGGCGGTGTGACGGTTGTCGATTTCGAGACACCCCAGTCGGTGGCCTTGTTTGGTCACCTTGGGATGGAACGCGATGATCCGGATTTCTTTGCCGCCTACCTGATGAACCAAATCCTTGGCGGCGGGTCGTTTGAAAGCCGACTTATGACAGAGGTCCGCGAAAAGCGCGGTCTGACTTATGGTGTTTATTCCTATCTTGTCCCCAAAGACTATGCCGCCACCTATATGGGCAGCGTGTCATCCGCCAATGATCGTATCGGGCAGGCTGTGGACGTAGTAAAAGACGAATGGCTGCGCATGCAGTCTGTTGGCGTGACCCCTGGCGAGTTGCAGGATGCCAAGACTTATCTGACTGGAGCCTACCCGCTGCGTTTTTCTGGCAATGGCCCGATTGCGGACATTATGGTTGGTATGCAGATGCAGGGCTTGCCCATCGACTACATTGCCACCCGCAACGACAAGATCGACGCCGTGACTTTGGATGATGTGAACCGCGTTGCGTCCGAGTTGTTACAGCCTGACAATCTGCACGTTGTCATCGTTGGTCAGCCTGAGGGTTTGGCGAACTAAGTCTGATCCAAATGTGCGCTGACGCGCGTGTTTTTTGTTGATTTGCCTCCGGCGGAGGTACTTGCCCCAAGAAGAAATGCTATTCGCCGTAGGGGATCCAGATGTTTTTGATCTCTGTGGCTTGGCTTAGGATGTGCTTGCTGTGGTCCATATTCCAATCCCGCGCTTGTCCGTGATTGACCCATGTACGTTTGAGATTTGTGGTTGATGCGGTCTCAACGGTCTTTGAGATGTCTGCTGCAGAGGCTGACCAAACTGCGTCCACATCCATATGGCTGGCCATTGGCTGTGCAAGCTCTGAGTGGGCGCCTGTCAGAATGTTCACGACCCCTGCTGGTACGTCCGAGGTTTGGAGTACTTGGTAGAAATCTGTTGCGGCCAATGGGTGGGGTTCGGACGCGATCGTGATGATCCTGTTGCCCATCGCGATAGCCGGCGCCATTAGGCTGACGAGCCCTAGAAGTGGAGCCTCGTTCGAGCAGAATGCCCCAATGACACCGACCGGTTCTTTCATGGCTAATGCGACCCCCCGAATGGGCACACCATGCGTTTGCCCGTCGTATTTGTCCGCCCATGCGGCTGCCGTGAACAGCCTGTCGATGCTGGTTTGCACTTCGGCTTTGCCGGTGTTTTTGCCCGTCAGGTCATCAATCCGATCTGCGAATTCTTTTGCCCGCGCCGACAGGTTTTCGCCAATGTAATACAGGATTTGTGCCCGCAGGTGGCCTGTTGTTTTGCTCCACCCACTTGCGGCCTGCGCGGCTTCAACCGCGTTTCGGATGTCTTTTCGGTTTGCGATAGGGGCATGCCCTAAAAGCGTTCCCGTTTTGCTGTAAACTGGGCTTGTGTATCCGCCGTCTGGTCGTGCCTGTTTGCCCCCGATGAAGAGCTTTGCGGTTCTATCGAGGCCCTCTGGCCCGTCCGTACCTTTAAACGCAGCAATTTTCTTGATCGGTTTGGTTTTGCCTTTCGGTTTGGTGTAGGCGGCCAAGCCTTCCCAACCACCTTCGCGGCCAAACCCGCTTTCGCGGACGCCGCCAAACCCCGCTGCGGCATCGAACAGGTTGGTCGCATTGATCCAGACCACTCCCGCTGCCAGTTTGGGTGCGATGTCCAAGGTCAGGTTGATGTTTTCTGACCATAGGGTTGCCGCCAGCCCGTAGCGGGTGTTGTTCGCCAGTGCCACGGCCTCTGATGGGGTGCGGAAGGTTGTTGCAACCAGAACTGGCCCGAAGATTTCGTCTTGCATGAGCGGGTCGGAAGGGGTCAGTCCCGTTATCAGTGTTGGCGGGTAGTAACAGCCCTTTGGGGTGCCCTTGGTTTGATAGATTTCGCCGCCTGATCTACCGTCGACCAATCGCGTTATTTCGGCCAGTTGAATTGGGTCCACTACGGCGCCGACATCGATGCACTTGTCCAACGGATCGCCTAAGCGCAGCCGGTCCATGCGCGCTCGCAGTTTGGTATAGAACCGATCCGCGACAGTTTCCTGCACAAGAAGCCGAGATCCAGCACAGCAGACCTGCCCTTGATTGAACCAAATCGCGTCAACGAGACCTTCAACGGCACTGTCCAGATCAGCATCGTCAAAAACGATGTAGGGGGATTTTCCCCCAAGCTCTAAGGTCAAGGATTTGCCCGTGCCTGCTGTTGCTTCGCGGATACGTCGTCCGACTGATGTCGATCCAGTGAAGGCGATTTTGTCTACGTCGGCGGCCACGATCATCTCACCTACTGTACCGTCGCCTGTGATGATATTGACGACCCCCTTGGGCAAGCCTGCCTGTTGGCAGATGTCCGCAAACAAAAGTGCAGTGAGCGATGTGTATTCAGCCGGTTTCAAAATGACCGTGTTGCCCATGGCAAGTGCCGGGGCGATCTTCCATGCCAGCATTAAAAGTGGAAAGTTCCAAGGGATAATTTGACCGCAAACACCCAAAGGTTCTGCGTCGGGCAGTTCGCTTTCCATCAATTGCGCCATGCCCGCGTGATAATAGAAATGACGCTGTGCAAGGGGCACGTCTATATCCCGGCTTTCGCGGATGGGTTTGCCGTTGTCCAGTGTCTCAAGAACAGCAAACAATCGCGCGTGTTTTTGTAAAAGGCGGGCAAGTGCGTACAAGAATTTCGCACGACCAGCCCCGCCTAATCGAGCCCATTTGGGTTGGGCTTTGCGTGCAGCTGTCACTGCTAAATCGACATCAGCTTGCGTGGCTTGGGTCAGACTGGCAAGAACCGCGCCCGTGGCAGGATTTCGGCTGTCAAAGCCGGTTGAGGGATCGGTAAAAGCACCGTCGGTGAAGTGCCCAAACCGATTGTCCCGTTCAGCCAGCCACGCCAATGCATCAGATGCACTTTCAGGGGCCGGACCATAGTCCATCGATTGGTAAATCTCTTTGACAGTCATAGCTTCATTTTTCCAAAAATACTCAAGTTCTTCAGGCCATGCCATGGCGGTAGCTGGCAGAGTATGCGCCTGTCACGTGGTGTTCCAATTGGCGCTCGATGTCGTTCAACAAAGACGATGCACCAAAGCGAAACATGTCAGGGTGCAACCAACGGTCGCCCAATTCGTCTTTCATCAGAGCCAAATAAACAAGCGCGTCCTTGGCTTTGGATATGCCGCCAGCGGGTTTGTAGCCGACGCGGAAACCAGTGCGGTCGTGATAATCGCGGATGGCGCGGATCATGGTGAGCGACACAGGCAGGGTCGCATTGACGCTTTCCTTGCCGGTCGAGGTTTTGATAAAATCAGCACCGGCCATCATACAGACAAGCGACGCGCGGGCGACGTTGCGCAATGTGCCAAGCTCGCCAGTGGCAAGGATGGCTTTGACATGGGCGTCACCGCATGCATCTCGGAATGCGCGCATCTCATCATAAAGCGCCTGCCAATCGCCGGTCAGCACATGCCGTCGCGAGATCACAATGTCGATCTCGGCCGCGCCTGCTTTGACGCTTTCGCGGATTTCTTCAATCCGCAAGTGCAGTGGTGAAAGCCCTGCCGGAAAGCCTGTGCTGACCGCGGCGACAGGAATACCAGACCCCTCTAGCGCGCGCACAGCGGCGGGTATCATTTCGTGATAGACACAGATCGCGCCGGTTGTCAGATGATCCATGCCGAGCGCATCCATCAGATCTGGCCGCAAAGGTTGCCGTGCTTTGGCGCATAGCCTGCGCACACGCTCTTCGGTATCATCGCCGGAAAGCGTGGTCAGATCGATGCAAGATATGGCCCGCAACAGCCAAGCGGCCTGATGGTCTTTCTTGACGCTGCGCCGACCAGGCAGGGTGGCCGCGCGTCGCTCAATAGCGCTGGTGTTGGCCTGCACTGCGCGCACCCAATCCATATCAAGCGGCAGGCCTTCATTGCGTGGCTCTGTCACCTGCGGAAGCTGGCTTGTCTGTGCGGTCAATGTGTCGGTTTTCGTGGCCATACGGCGTTCCTTTTGTCTTGAGTGTACCGTGTCACGCTGTGTCTGCCAGATCAAGCGAGGCCGCAGCGGCACCTTTGCCTGCGGTTGCGCAAAAACTGCGAAACTCCGCTGCGGGCTTTGCGCAACTGGTTTCCTATCCAAACCCCGAGACAGTGAACCAGAAGGAGATGCTCAAAATGAAAGCCTATTTGGTCAGAGGGGTTCCTCTTTCAATGCAGCGCGATGGTTGGTGGATAGGTGGCAAAGGTCACAAAGAACCGACAGGAGCATCTGATCGCGACAAGCCGCACCCTCACGGCCCCTTGGCGATGTTGTTCGCTTTGATCTTTGTCGGTGATGTTTTGCTGTGGCCGGTGAACGCCGGGCTCTCAATAGCGGTCTTTTGGGCTTTGGTTGTTTTGGGCGCATGGGCCGTAACCGGGCAAAAGCTGTCGGGCCGCAAATCAGTCAAAGTGGTTTGCCTAACCATTCTGGCGATTTTGCCGGCGATTGAGCATGTGCAACTGTTGTCTATGCTTTGGTTGTTTGTAGGGATCGGCATGGCGCTGGTTGTGCTTGTCGACATCCCTTTGAAACAACTTCCAGCTGGGTTCTTGCGCTTGTGCCAATGGGGGCCTGTACAGGGATTTATTGATATGCGGACCCAATTTCGTGCTGCGCCCAAAGAGGCCCCGAAGCTGGATAAATCGGCTTTGAATAGGTTTGCGCTTGGCTGGGGTTTGCCTTTGGGGTTGGGGCTTGTTTTTGTGTCATTGCTGATCGACGCGAACCCGATGCTTGAAGATCTGGTGTTTCGCTTTGACCGCTGGACATGGCAGATCGACATTCCTGTGGATCGCATCGTGTTCTGGCTTGGCCTTGCCTTTATGCTTTGGCCTGCCCTTGCGTTGATGCGGATGCGGGCACGGTTGCAAAACCCGATTGGGCTGAGCCTGCCCAAGTCCGCGCCTGCCATTTTCAATGCGGCCTCTGTCACCCGATCCTTGATCTTGTTCAACGTGATTTTCGCGGTCCAAACTGTGCTGGATGTAACCTACCTGTATTCTGGGTTCAGCCTGCCAGACGGTATGACCTATGCCGAATACGCCCATCGTGGGGCTTACCCTTTGATTGTCACTGCATTGCTGGCAGGACTGTTCGCACTGATCTCTCGACCTTTCACAAAAGATGCGCCTGTGTTGCGCATCGCCCTCATGGTTTGGGTTGTTCAGAATGTTCTTTTGGTCGTTTCCTCGATTTATCGGCTAGAGCTTTACGTCGAAGTTTACGGCCTTACCCGCTTGCGGATCGCTGCGTTCATCTGGATGGCGGTTGTTGCGGTTGGATTGATGCTGACTCTTTGGCAGATTTGGCGTCATCACAGCGGGGCTTGGTTGCTGACGCGAGCGGCCTTGGTTGGGGCAGGTGCGCTTTATGGGGCTTCGTTTCTTGATTTCGATGCGCAGATTGGGCGGTATAACCTGACACAGGATGTAGAGTTGGATCGCCACTACCTATGTTCTTTGTCGCCTTCCGTTGGGCCTGCGATATACGCCTATCAGCGCCGCACAGGCCGGACCTTGTGTTACTATCGTAGCGATGCGCCGCTTGCTTACATCCCCCAGTATGCTGCCCCAAAAGATTGGCGGGAATGGGGGTTTCGGGTGGCGCGTGTCCGACATACTCTGACGACACTTAAAGCGGAGGGCCTGTAGATGTCCCAGACCATTCTTATCGTCGATGACGACCCGTCGATCCGTGATGTTTTGCGGATCGGATTGGGGCAGGCGGGCTTTGATGTGATCGAAGCAGGCGACGGGGCCGAAGGGCTGGCTAAGGCTCAATCTTCGACTGTTGATTTGATTGTGTTGGACATCGGCCTGCCCAAGATGGATGGGTTGCAAGTCTGCCGGAGCCTGCGCGAAACCCACCAAACGCCTGTGATCTTCCTCACCGCCCGCGAGGATGAGATCGACCGTGTGCTAGGCCTCGAACTGGGGGGTGATGACTATGTGACCAAACCCTTCTCGCCCCGTGAATTGGTCGCCCGTGTGCGCGCTGTGCTGAAACGTGCGAATGGAACACCCTTGGCAGATGGTGTTCTGGCCCGTGGTGGATTGAAGGTCGATTCGTCCAAGCATTTGTGCACATACGAGGATGCACCGGTTACGTTGACCGCAAGGGAAATGGCTTTGCTTGCCTACTTGATGCAGCGCCCTGATAACGTGGCCAGCCGCCCCAATATGACCGACGCAATGTATGGCACCAACATTCATGTCTCGGACCGCACCGTTGACAGCCACCTGCGCAATCTGCGCGTCAAGCTGACCGAAGCTGGCTGTGCCAATGCGATTGAGACGGTCCACGGAGTAGGTGTTCGGATGGGTCCATGCGGCCCCGTATGACCCGCAAATGGCGTCCGCCTTTGGCTTTGGTCATTGGTGGCACGCTTGCGGTGGTCTTGCTGCTGCCGTTGATCGCAATTGTGCCGCTGCGGACCTTTGGCAACATCATGGGCTGGCGCGAGATTGCATTTTTGGTGGGTTGGATGGCTGTTCTTTCCACGGCGATCTTGGGCTACCTTTTGTGGCGGTTGGTGCTTCGGCCTGTCTACCGGCTGACCGAACATGCGGACGCGGTGAAACAGGGCCGCGATGAACCTTATCCGCTGCGCCAGCTTGGAACGCCTGAGTTCACGGAGCTCGCAGAGAGCGTCATTGCGATGGGTGCGACCTTGCAAAACCGTGCCGACGGGTTGCGCGCCTATACTGACCATGTGACCCATGAGCTGAAATCGCCGCTTACCACGATCAGCGGCGCGGTAGAGCTGATGGAGGGCGATTTGCCCGCCGCTGACCGTGCGCGCCTGTTGGAGACCACCAAGGAAGCCGCCCACCGGATGGAGCATTTGCTGAATGATTTGCGCGATCACGCCCGTGCCCGTGATACAGATAGCAAAGGCCGTGTGCGGTTGTCTGAGATACTGCCTGTTCTAGAAGAAGAGCACCCGGGGTCTTTTGTAAGGCTGGAAGGGGATGGTGACATTCCGATCTCTGAAACGGCGGCACTGGCTGTGCTGACCCAGTTGATCCAGAACGCGGAAGGGCATGGCGCCACGGAAGTGCGACTGGCGTTCTACAAGGGCGCTTTGACCGTTTCCGACAACGGTAAAGGGGTGGCTGAAGGGGACGCTGGCCGCATTTTTGATCCGTTTTTCACCACTAAACGCGCCGTTGGCGGGACGGGAATGGGCTTGAATATTACGCGCAGTCTGTTGCAGTCGGCAGGGGCAGAGATTGAGCTTATCCCGTCTGACACAGGGGCGGCCTTTCTGATCACGTTTTAAGGTTGCTGCTCTAATTGCGAATTATTCGCATTAACATTGACTTTTTGCGACTAAGTCGCATATACAGGTCATGATGAAACGCATTTTTCCGACTTTTCGCCCTATTTCCTGTGATCGCCGCGCCTTTTTAGGGGCCTCTGCTGCATCTTTGGCAATGGTTTCGACCCCTGTTTTGGCCGCTGAAACCTTAACTGTAGTTGCCACCACTGGCATGATTGCGGATGCCGCCCGCGTTGTAGGCGGGGACCGTGTGCGCGTTCAGGCCCTGATGGGGCCGGGTGTGGACCCACATGCTTACCGCCAAACCCGCAGCGATATCGTTGCGATGACACGCGCTGATCTGGTGCTGTGGCATGGTCTGTTCCTTGAGGCGCAGATGGAAGGCTTTTTTGCCGATCTGTCTCGCAACCGTACGGTTGTAGCGGTTGCCGAGGGTTTGCCTCGTGACGTGTTGCGCGGCCATGATGACTATGCCGACAAATTCGATCCGCATGTGTGGATGACACCGCCGCTTTGGGCGATGGTTGTTGAAAATGTTCGCGATGCGATGACCCAAGCCGACCCTGAAGGTGCTGACCTTTATGCGGCGAATGCTTTGGCCTATCAGGATGATCTTGCCGCGTTGGCCGCATATGCGACGACCACGCTTGACCAAGTCCCGACCGAGCAGCGTGTCTTGCTGACTGCCCATGATGCATTCGGGTATTTCGGCGATGCCTACGGGTTTGAGGTTATGGGTATCCAAGGCATTTCCACCCAATCCGAGGCTGGTTTGAACCGGATCAGCGAACTTGTGAACATGCTCGTTGATCGCAAAATCAGCGCCGTGTTTGTCGAAAGCTCTGTCTCTGACCGTAATATGCGCGCCTTGATCGAGGGTGCCGCTGCAAAGGGCCACACGGTCAACATTGGTGGCGAATTGTATAGCGACGCGATGGGTGCCGACGGCAGTTATGAAGGCACCTATATCGGGATGCTGGACCATAACGTGACCACAATTGCCCGTGCGCTTGGCGCTGATGCGCCTGAGGGCGGCATGGCTGATAAACTGAACAAAGGATCGTAACGGATGCTTGAGCTTGCGACCCAAAATGGCGTAACGCCACAGCCTGAAACCGCTTTGGACAGCCCCTTGGCTGTGCGCGGGATGACTGTGTCGTATGGCCAGAAGCCTGCGATATTTTCAGTTGATATGACCGTAGAGGCCGGATCTATGACAGCGATCATCGGTCCGAACGGGGCCGGTAAGTCGACGCTTTTGAAAGCAGCGCTGGGTATTGTGACGCCTCTTGCGGGGCAGGCCACCATGATGGGCCAACCCATTTCCAAGATGCGCCACAAGATTGCCTATGTGCCGCAACGCGCGTCCGTCGATTGGGATTTCCCGACACGCGTGATTGATGTGGTTCTGATGGGTCTGCACCGTGAGCTGGGCTTGTTGGGCCGTATTCGTAAATCGCACCAGTCGTATGCGCTTGCCTGTTTGGAACGGGTCGGAATGCAGGACTTTGCAGATCGTCAGATCGGGCAACTGTCTGGCGGGCAGCAGCAGCGTGTGTTTCTGGCCCGTGCTTTGGCGCAGAACGCTGACTTATATCTTTTGGACGAACCCTTTGCGGGCGTCGATGCGGCCACTGAAAAGGCCATCATCACTGTTCTGCAATCGCTGAAAGACGAAGGCAAAACCGTTGTGGCCGTGCACCATGATCTTGCGACCATCGAAGACTATTTCGACCGTGTGTTCTTGATCAACACCCGCAAGGTTGCCGAAGGCACGGTGTCTGAGGCCTTCACACCCGAGACATTGCAAGCGGCCTATGGCGGACGTCTGGCAACTGCGCAGGTCGATCAGCTGGCCAGCTAAGCCATGCTGTCTGAGGCCCTTACCCTACAACTTGGATATAACGCCGCGTTGGTGGCGATTGGCGCGATGTTGCTTGGCGTTGCCGCTGGGGTGACGGGCACTTTCATGTTTTTGCGCAAGCGCGCTTTGGTCAGTGATGCGATCAGTCATGCGACCCTTCCGGGCGTTGGGCTGGCGTTTATCTTGATGGTCGGTTTTGGCGGCGACGGGCGATCCTTGTTGGGGTTGCTTGCTGGGTCGGCGGTCTCGGCTGGTCTTGGATTGTTGTGCGTCACATGGCTGACCCGTCACACCCGTTTGGCCGAAGACGCGGCGATTGGCGCTGTGCTGTCAGTCTTCTTTGGTCTTGGGATCGTCATTTTGACCGTCATCCAAACGATGGGTAGCGGACGACAGGCGGGGCTAGAAGGCTTCTTGCTTGGCTCGACCGCAGGCATGCTGTGGTCTGATGCTGTTCTAATCGCCATAGGTGGCGCTGCGACCCTTGGGTTGGCCTTGATTTTGCGGCGCCCTTTGATCCAAGCGGCCTTTGACCCCGGTTACGCTCAATCGACGGGGTTGAATGTAGATCGCGTTGATCTGGCGATGATGGGGTTGGTGATGGCGGTCACTGTCGTTGGTTTGAAAATAGTGGGGCTTATCCTGATCGTGGCCTTGCTGATTATCCCACCTGTCACTGCGCGGTTCTGGACCGACCAGACCGAACGCGTGATCCTTCTGGCTGGGTTAATGGGCGGCGTTTCCGGGTTTGTCGGCGCGGCTGTGTCTGCCTCTGCGCCGAACCTGCCGACGGGACCGATCATTGTGTTGGTGTCCTTCGCGATGTTTGCGGTTTCCATGCTGCTTGCCCCGAACAGAGGCGTTTTGGCAGCGCTTTTGCACCACCGGTCCTACCAACGCCGTGTGCATGTGCGCCAAGGGTTGCTTGCCCTCGCTCAAGGGCAGCCGATTTATGAAAAGCTGACCATGCGTCTGCTGCAAAACCAAGGCTTGGCCCATGCCGATGGTGTGCCGACCGAAACGGGGCGCGCCCGTGCCGCCAAGGCCTTGCTGGATGAAAAGCGTTGGGAAATTGTGCGCGCCGATCATGCGCAGGAAGCCGCAGCATCGCAGTATGATGGGCTAACCCCGATTGAGACTGTTTTGACCGAAGATCAAATTGCCCAAGTGGACGGCCTGATTACCCCGCCCCGTGTGGTGTCGCCATGATGGGTGCAGAATTTGTATCCTTGTCTTTGACGCCGTTGCTGATCGGCGTCTTTGCTGCCATCGCTTGTGCCTTGCCCGGCAATTTTTTGTTGCTGCGCCGCCAAGCCCTGATCGGGGATGCAATCAGCCATGTGGTTTTGCCCGGCATTGTGGTTGCGTTTCTGATCACAGGGGTCGTGTCGACCTGGCCGATGATGATTGGCGCAGCGGGTGCGGCCTTAGTTGCGGTTGTCTTGATCGAGCTGATCCGTCGCTTGGGGCGCATTGAATCCGGTGCGGCGATGGGTGTGGTGTTTACGGCCATGTTCGCGGGCGGCGTTTTGCTGTTGGAGCAATCAGACACGTCGTCGGTGCATCTGGATGTTGAGCACGCATTGTTTGGAAATTTGGAAAGCCTGATCTGGCTGGATGCAAGCGGTTGGGGGTCGTTGATCGATCCATCCGCCCTTGGTTATCTGCCGGTGGAGCTGCCGCGCATGGCTGTTGCCCTTGTTGGTGTCTGTGTCTTCATGTGGGTTTTTTGGCGGCCTTTGACGCTGTCGACATTTGATGAAGGGTTTGCGCAAACGATGGGGGTGCCGACAACTGCCCTGAGCCTTGCCTTGGTTGTTGTGGCCGCAATCGCAGCTGTGGCGGCCTTTGACGCAGTTGGGTCCATCATCGTGATTGCGATGTTCATTTGCCCACCTGCGGCGGCACGGTTGATGACCAACCGCTTGGACAGGCAAGTGTGGTGGTCGGTGCTATTTGCGACGATCTCGGCGGTACTGGGGTACATCTTTGCAGGCTTCGGGCCGATGTGGTTCGGCGCGGCCAATGCCGTCAGTGCGGCGGGCATGATCGCGACTGTATCAGGGCTGATCTTGGCGTTTGCTGCTGTTTTCGGGCCTTGCAGACATCGTACCGGTGCGCCCAGCGGCGTTTAGCAAAGAAGCGCGCAGACCCGCCTCATTCCAGTGGCAGAATCGCAAATATCCATGCTAAGTATTGCGTCATGTTGCACGACACCCCCCATATCGGCGATTTTCGCCCTGTTATTCGTCAGTTGGACGAAGCTGCGATCAACCGAATTGCAGCGGGTGAAGTGGTGGAACGCCCAGCCTCAGCCGTCAAAGAGCTGGTTGAGAATGCGATTGATGCCAAAGCGGGCAGGATCGAAATCGCGGTCGCCGATGGCGGTAAAACCCTGATCCGAGTGACCGACGACGGGTGCGGGATAGCGCGGGACGATTTGCCCTTGGCCCTGTCACGCCATGCCACATCCAAGATCGACGGCTCGGACCTGCTCGATATTAACACCTTTGGCTTTCGGGGTGAGGCTTTGCCTTCGCTTGGCGCTGTTGGTCGCTTGACGATTACCAGCCGCGTTGCAGGGGCAGATGGCGCCAGTATCAGCGTCAATGGCAGCCATATGGGCGCGGTTAAATCCGCCGCTTTGACCAAAGGCACAATCGTTGAGTTGCGTGATCTGTTCTATGCGACCCCTGCGCGGTTGAAGTTCATGCGCACAGATAGGGCCGAAGCGCAGGCGGTCACGGATATCATCAAACGTCTCGCAATGGCCGAACCCTTTGTGACTTTCATTCTTACGGATGTCTCGGCTGGAAAATCCCGCGAGGTGTTTCGCGCTGATGCCGAAACGGGCGATATGTTCGATGCGCTTCACGGTCGTTTGGCTTGTGTCATGGGGCGGGAATTTGCGGATAATGCGCTGAAGATTGATGCGGAACGCGAGGGCCTGCATCTGACTGGCTACGCTGCTTTGCCGACCTATTCACGCGGGACGGCTGTGGCACAATATCTGTTCGTGAATGGCCGACCCGTGAAGGACAAATTGCTGACCGGAGCTTTGCGCGGTGCTTACTTTGATTTCCTGTCCCGCGACCGTCATCCGGCGGCGGCGCTCTTCATTGATTGCGATCCGCAGCTTGTCGATGTGAACGTACATCCCGCCAAGTCCGAAGTTCGGTTCCGTGATCCTGGGCTTGCGCGCGGGCTGATTGTCTCGGCTTTGCGGCATGCTTTGGCCGAGGCCGGACATCGTGCGTCGACCACCGTAGCTGAGGCGACACTTGGCGCCATGACGCCCGAGCCGATGCAGCCGCGCGTGTACCAGATGGACCGTCCGTCGCTTGGGCCGCGCCCCAGTGCAGGCTTTGCGGAAATGCAGGCCGATATCAGCGGACGGGTGGAGCCAGTCGTTGAGGATGCAATTGACCCCGCTGATCTACCGCTTGGCGCTGCACGCGGGCAGGTCCACGAAAACTACATCATCGCGCAGACCGCCACGGGCATGGTTATCGTCGATCAACACGCAGCCCATGAGCGATTGGTCTATGAAAAGCTGAAAACCCAAGTGGCTGAAAACGGGGTTGCAGCGCAGGCGCTTTTGATCCCCGAGATTGTAGATTTGTCAGATGGGGATTGCGCGCGGCTAATGGACATCGCGGATGATCTATCGCGGCTTGGGCTGACGATTGAACCCTTTGGCGGCAGTTCGATTGCGGTGCGTGAAACCCCTGCGATTTTGGGTGAAGTGAACGCCAAGGCGATGATCTTGGATATTCTGGACGAGTTGGCCGATCAAAACGACAGCAACACCGTGCAGGCGCGGATCGAAGCGATCTTGTCTCGGGTGGCTTGTCATGGGTCAATCCGGTCAGGGCGCTGGATGCGGGGCGAGGAAATGAATGCCTTGCTGCGCGAGATGGAGGCGACCCCGCACTCGGGCCAGTGCAACCACGGGCGGCCTACCTATGTCGAATTGAAGCTTGCTGATATTGAGCGGCTGTTCGGACGCACATGATCGAAGTCTACGGATACAGCTTTTCGCTTGAAGACCCGTTGGTCATTGCGGCTCTGGTCGTTGCTGGTGTGGTTCTGCTGTTCTTTCTGTTGCTGATCCTCGCTGTGCGCGCGGCGGGAAAGACAGCAAAAATGACTGCTCCGATGAGCCAACAGCTGCATATGATGGGCCAAAACGTCCAACAGCTAAGCATGGGGCAAGAACAGTTGCGCGGCGGGTTGCAGATGGTGTCCGACACCCAAGCCAACACGCAGACCCAAGTTGTTCAAACCGTTGAGGCGCGACTTGCGAGTGTTCAGCAGCAGATGCAGGATCGGTTGTCCGACAATGCGTTGCGCTCTGCACGGTCACTGGCCGAGATGCAGGAACGTATGAAAGAAACGCTGCACGGGTCCTCAAAACAAACCACGACATCCTTGACCCAGTTGCAGGAACGGTTGGCCGCGATTGATAAAGCGCAGGACAATATCACCAAGCTGTCGGGAGATGTTCTGTCGTTGCAGGACATTTTGTCTAACAAGCAAACCCGCGGCGCCTTTGGTGAAATCCAGTTGAATGACATCGTGTCCAAGGCGCTGCCGAAGGACAGCTATCAATGGCAATATACCCTTTCGAACGGTAAGCGCGCGGATTGTTTGATTGATCTGCCAAACCCGCCGGGCCCGATTGTGATCGACAGCAAGTTCCCGTTGGAAGCCTATGAGGCGTTGCGCAGTGCGACCACCGATTGGGAGGTCAACGAGGCCGCCAAACAGATGCGGGTGGCCGTGAAATCCCATATTAGGGCAATATCTGAAAAGTACATTTTGGACGGGGAAACTGCGGATGGAGCGTTGATGTTTCTACCGTCAGAAGCAGTCTATGCAGAGCTACACGCCAACTTTCCCGAACTGGTTCGCGAAGGCTTTGATGCGCGCGTCTGGATCGTCTCGCCCACCACCTGCATGGCCACGCTGAACACCATGCGGGCCATTTTGAAAGACGCACGCATGCGCGAACAGGCAGGGGCCATCCGAAAGACGCTGAAGGAGCTGCACCGTGATGTGGAGCTGGTGGTTGAACGTGTCGACAAGCTGAACACCCACTTCGGTCAGGCCCGCAAAGACCTCGAAGGGATCAACACCGCCGCTGAACGCGCCGGCAAACGGGCGAACCGGCTTGATACCTTCGACTTTGAAGATCTCGATGCCGGTCCACCTGAAAACGTGGTGCCCTTGGGCAAGCCTAAGGGTTAAAGGCTGGCGTCCAACGCCGCCAAGATCGCGTCGCCCATGCCGCTTGTGCTGACAGGGCTGCCGTCTTCGGGGCCCATCAGATCAGCGGTGCGCAGGCCGTCGGCGAGTACTTTCTCAATTGCGCTTTCCAGACGTGTTGCCTCATCCCCTTCATCGAAGGAATAGCGCAAGGCCATTGCGAAGCTCAGCGTACATGCGATCGGGTTGGCTTTGCCTTGGCCCGTGATGTCAGGCGCGGAGCCGTGTACAGGTTCATAAAGGGCTTTTGGCCGCCCATTCGCCATCGGTGCGCCCAAAGACGCGGACGGCAACATGCCAAGCGATCCGGTCAGCATCGCGGCGCAGTCGGATAGGATGTCGCCGAACAGGTTGTCGGTCAGGATCACATCGAATTGTTTGGGTGCGCGGACAAGCTGCATCGCACCATTGTCGGCGTACATGTGCGAAAGCTCTACGTCGGCATAGTCTTTTTGGTGGATTTCGTTCACCACATCGCGCCAGAGCACGCCGCTTTCCATGACGTTGGCTTTTTCCATCGAACAGACTTTGTTTCCGCGACGGCGGGCGAGTTCAAAGGCGGACACGGCCACGCGGGCGATTTCGGATTCGGTATAGCGTTGGGTGTTGATGCCGACACGCTCGTTGCCTTCGTTGATGATGCCGCGCGGCTCGCCGAAGTAGACGCCGGAGGTCAGTTCGCGCACGATGACGATATCAAGCCCCGCAACGATGTCTTTCTTGAGCGACGAAAAGTCGGCCAAAGCGTCAAAGCATTGGGCCGGACGCAGGTTTGAAAAGAGATCCATTTCCTTGCGCAAGCGCAGCAGGCCGCGTTCCGGTTTCAGGGCAAAGTCCAGATCATCGTATTTCGGGCCGCCCACAGCGCCAAGCAGAACCGCGTCGACCTCTTGCGCTTTGGCCATCGTGTCGTCATGCAGGGGAACCCCGTGTTTGTCGTATGCGCACCCGCCGACAAGGTCTTCGGACACGTCGAAGTTCAGCCCGCGTTTGTCACCGAACCAACCAATCACGCGTTTCACCTGATCCATGACTTCGGGGCCGATGCCGTCGCCGGCGAGGATCAAAAGGGAAGGGTTCGACATGAGGGATGCTCCGGTGATTTGAAAGTGTCGATGCGGCCTAGCCCGTCATGCGCAAAGGGTCAAGTTTAGGTGGCGTTCAGGCGCGTTCTTAAGCCCTCTGCCAGCATATCCCAAACCCGTCGAATACGTGGGGTTTGCCGCATCGCCTCGTGCGCCGTAAGCCACACGGGCAGGGGCGGGATGTCTATGGGGGCGACCTGTTCGACCAATGGGTCCGCCAACCCGACCGCCATTTGTGAAAATCCGATGCCACAGCCGAACCGGACCAATTCCCAATAGGTCGCCTGGTTGTCACAGCGGGTGGCGAAGTTATCGCGCGTCACCGGCCAACCTGCATCGCGCATGGCCCTGATGATCAGGTCATTGCGATCATAGCCCACCAGATCATGATCCATCAGGTCTTCGAGTTTGGAGGGCCTGCCTTTGCGGTCCAGATAGGTGGTCGCTGCAAAGACCCCTAGGTCGGTGTTCGCAATATGCTGCGTGATCACGTCAAGTTGGGTCGGGCGGTACATGCGCACTGCGATATCGGCTTCGCGGAACAGCAGGTTTTCGGTGTCGTCGGTAGGCACGAGTTCTAGGCTGATGTCAGGTTCTGCCGCGCGGATGTTTGCGAGGATCGGCGGCAAAAGTTGATGGGCCGCGAAGACGCTCGCGGTGATGCGCACGGTCCCGCGTAGATCGGTCGACTGGCCCGCAACGGTCAGCAGGATTTGCCCCATCGCGGTGCGCATGGCTTCGGCGTCGGGCAGAAGGGCGGCGCCTGTGTCAGACAGGTTAAAGCCGCGGGCGTGGCGTATAAACAGCTCGGCCCCCAGTTGGGTCTCTAGTGCCTCGATGTGTCGGCCCAGCGTAGGTTGGCTTTGACCCAGCGCCCGCGCTGCTGCTGAAAGGCTGCCGTTTTCAGCAACCGCAAGAAAAGACTGGATCAAGGTCCAGTCGAGGTTTGCTATCTTGTCCATACATTAATGAATACAAGAGTTCCGTTTTTGGGCAATACCTATTCTAATCATGAATGGGTATCTCTGTGTCAATGCAACCCAAAACGAAGGAAACACCATGACACAAACAGCTCTCATTCTTGGCGCAACCGGCCGTTTCGGTCGCAACACCGCAACTGCTTTTGAGACCGCAGGCTGGGCCGTGCGCCGGTTTGACCGGTCCAAAGACAGTCTTGAAGACGCCGCCAAAGGCGTCGATGTGATCGTTTCAGGCTGGAACCCCGAATACACGGATTGGGCCGAACAAGTCCCAAAGCTGCATGCGCAGGTGATCAAGGCCGCCTTGGCCAATGATGTGACAGTGATCTTGCCTGGGAACGTCTACGTTTTCGGCGAAGCGACAGCTGCCCCGTGGTCCGAAGTAACCGCACACAGAGCCGAAAACCCTTTGGGCCGCATCCGTATTGATATGGAAAAAGCCTATCGTGACAGTGGCGTTCAGACCATTCTGCTACGGGCCGGTGATTATCTGGACACCGAAGCCTCTGGCAACTGGTTCGATGAAATCATGACGACCAAACTGCACAAAGGTAAGTTCATTTACCCCGGTGCCTTGGACCGTAAACATGCTTTTGCGTACCTGCCGGATGTGGCGCGTGCGGCTGTGAGGTTGGCTGAAATGCGGGCCGACCTGCCCCAGTACATTGACGTGCCGTTTCAGGGATACACGCTGACAGGTCGTGATCTGGCGGCTGCGGTACAGGCCGCCTCGGGTTATCCGGTCAAAGCCAAATCAATGAACTGGCTGCCGTTGCACATTGCCAAACTGTTCTGGCCATTGGGGCGTAAGCTGATCGAGATGCAGTACCTGTGGAACACGCCGCATTGTCTTGATGGCTCAAAGATGAACAGTCTGCTGCCCGACTTTAAGCACACCCCGCTGGTGCAAGCGTTGAAAACGGCGCTGCCTCAGTAATCCAGATCAACCCAGACCAGACGGTGACGGCTTGCGGCGGTCACCGTTTCGTCGTTTGCTGGCCAGTGTACGCCGCTGTCCAACACGGTCCAATCGGCAGAGGGTAAAACGTAGTCGACCCGTAGGTTGCCCGGCCCTTTGGGCGGCGGAAAGCTGGCGGTGTCCAAGGCGGGATCACCTGTGTGGGTTTGGTCGGGTATAGTACCACCCGCGCTGACCGGTGCGGGGTCTTGCAGCCTTGGATCCGACAGTAAGGACCGGATTGCCTGTTGCCTGCCTTCGCTGTCCGCTGGATCAAGGTTCGCATCCCCTGCAAGCACAAACCTTTGGTCGGGCGCCGGTCCGAACGCGCCGTCCAAGTACAGCTGCCAGAACCGGATTTCATCATGGTTGCGCAGACCGTTGTAGTCGGCTTCGGTGTCAAAGACGGGCGGGGTTGCATGAAAGGTCAGGATGGTCACGGTGGATGCATCGGGCAGCGTCAAAGGCACCGCCCAGTGCCCGCCGGAGGACAGACGTTGAGTTCTGTGCACCTGTTGTGACGGGAAGGGGCCGTCGGCGGTCACGGGAAGCTGTGCGTCTGGGATATCGGTCCAAAGGGTGTGCGTGAAATCTTGAACAGCCTCCACTTGGATCGGGTGTTTGGATAGTAGCGCCATCGCGCCTTCTCCGTAGAAAGCGCCATAGCCTTGGGCATCGTTTGCAGTGCCCCGTTTGCCGTCCCCGTTCATGTCCAGCCCTGTTGGCACGCCTCTGTTGGTGTCGCCTGCGAAGCGGTGAGGATAGTTGCTGCCGGCCTCGGCTAGCGCGTCTGCAAAGGCGTTCAGGGTGACACGGTTCAGATCGTGGTCGATGCCTTGCAGGACCAAAATATCAGGGTCGGTCTGAGTGATCACCGCAATAACGGCGGCGATCTGAGGGTCTTTGCCCGCACGGATGTCGCGCAACAATAGGCCGGGGCCTTTGCGTTCAAGCTCTGTGTTGTAGGTGGCGACGCGCAGGGTGTCGGCAGTGGCGCCGCTGACAAGCAGCGCCAGTGTGAAGATCAGGCGGGCTGCATCATCTCTGCATCTGCGTAGGCACGCTTGCGCTTTTCCTCGATCAGATCGGCGACCTTGCCCATGGCGATGCCGCGCATAATCATGCTGGCGGGAAGAAAGGCCCATGCGGTCATCGTCCAGATCAAAGTTGACGGGTTCTGAAGTGAAATCGGATCCACCATATCAGAGGCGGCCTTAACGATCGCCGGAATAAGGAAAGGCAGCAAAAAGCCTAACATAATGTTAATTTGGCTGTCGCGCTTGAGACGGTGCAAGACGTCGCCGCCTGCTGTGGGGTCAAACAGTGGCAAGTTGGTCCAGACGTTGAACGCCCCGTTACGGGTCGGCCAATTGAAGATGCGGACCATAAGAATAAAGGCAGCAAGGGCTGTGATGGACACAAGGTAGGACAGCCCTGCGGCAGTACGCACAGCGTTGATCAGTTGTTGCGATGCGCCATCTGGCAGCATCAATACGACAAGGCGAACGGGCGAGTACGGGAAATCGATGGCATTGCCGAGAATTGTCCCGATGGACGTCAAAGCGTTGGTCATAGCCGTTGGCTCATATTGGCCTTTGGCAATCGCCGTAAGTGCAAAAACGGTCACAAAAAGTGCGATGAACCGCAACCGATTAAACGGAGGGGCATCCCTGAATTCGACAATGCTCGGGAAGTTTGAGTTGTATTCGACGAAGGTCAGTCCCGCCGCAAGGATGATCATGAACGTCACAATCTGCGTGGCGTCCGCGGTCATACCGGGCAGAAACAGTGCTGGCGTGGCAACAACCAATCCAACCAAAAAGGCGCGTACAGCTGCGCCTGACATACGTGCAATCACGTCTCGATCCCTTCAAACTGGCTAGGCCTTCATGGCCCTTGTCCAACTTGAGCGCGCCAATTAAGACGCCTTGCCTCATTCTTGCCACATTTGTGCCTTCATTCGGCTGGCTGCTCAAGTCAGGGTTCAATAGAGCGGGAGAATGCGGCGGTTATGTGGAAAAACTGGTGCTACTTTGCATCAAAGCTGGTGCGGGAATGCGGCATTAACCATTTGGATACAATATGTTGTGGGGTAGGGGGCAAATTCCACAAGCTTGGTTTCGTCCTTGGCGACAGACTGGTTCCGTGATTCATCACGTTTGGTCGCTTGAGGCGTGCGGTGATTCAGACGAAGGCGCGTGCATTGCCCCTTCGTCTGCCATTTTCAGAAGCTCGATTTTAGAAAGTTAGACACATAGGTCTTTATCTCATCGTGGATGTCGCTGCGGGCACGGGCGGATACACTTACACAGAGCGGACCTTCGTTTGATCCATCCAATATCTTCTGCCCGATGGGCGTACAGGTTCCTAGAAAGCTGAAGTGGTGTGCCCCCTCAACGTAGGTCAAAGCGCCTTCATTCAGATGCGGCATGAGTTTGGTGCCATCAAGCGGGGCAGGTATGGTTTCGCGTCCGCCCAAGTTCACAATAGCAACGGGAATATCGACTGCGTTCAGGCTTTCAGAGGTGTAGGCTTGAGCCAATGCCGGATCAATGGAAACGACAGCCGTTAAACGTGGGTCAAGATTGCTTTGGTCAAATCGGGCTTGGTCTGCTGTATTCAAATCCACACCACCTTCGGCAAACCACGCGCAATCAAACATCGACGGGTTGGCGGTGCAGTATTCCACGTAGGATTGCTTGCTCACACGGGCACCGGCAGCCGCCAGAACCGTGTAGCCACCGAGTGAGAACCCAACGGCACCGACTTTGCCCATGTCAGGGGAAAGCCCCGCTACCTTTGTCTTTTCGAAGTGATCAAGAATGGCCGAGATATCTTCGGGCCGTTGCCAGACCTTTAAGGTCTCAAGCTGTGTGGAATCCCCCGATGTGCTGCCGGGGTGGTTTGTGGCTGCGACGATCATACCCTGATCGGCCAGATAGCTTGCGATCCAACCGATGTTCAACGCGTTGCCACCGGACCCGTGCGATAGAATGACCAAGGGATAAGCGCCCGGAAGCGGATCCGCATCGGGGCGCACTTGGTGCCCATTGAACACCGCGTTGTTGCCGAGTGTGATTTCCGCGTCGGTGCTTTCCGACGGATACCAGATGTGCAGCGGGATCGTCTGGTCGCGGTGCTCTGCTTGCACTTTGGTGGTCGTATATCCAGCGGCTTGGGCGCTGACGGCGGCGGTCAAGGCCAGCCCGAGGGCTATTGCGGTTGTTAGTTTGTGTGCCATGGGTCGTCTCCTTTTATGAATTTGTCTCGGAGACTGATTTGGCAAAGGAGCGGGTCTTTTGCGTCCTTGATCGTGATATAGGTCGTCCCTGATCGCGATTGAGGGCATAAAGGGTCAAGACCAACCGAGATGAGATTGATCCAAGATGCTGTCCATTCCCCTGACGTTCGTTCTTGCTGGTGCCGCTTTTGCGGTGCTTTGGGTCGACAGTCTTTCGGGCGGAACCGAAAAGCGCCGCTGGTGGCTGCGGGCCTTCCTGATCCTGTTCATCATTCAAGAAATCATTATCGGGCTCAGGTTTGGCTATGGGATTGAACAGGTCAAACAGATCCAACCTTTGACCGCCGCGTTGATCCCGCCGTTGGCTTATCTCAGCTTCACGCGACCGCAGTTGACCCCAAAGGTTTTGATCCACTTGGTGCCCTTCGTCTTGGTGGTTGCGGTGCTGATGGTCTTCTATAGGGCCGTGGATGTCATACTGGCGCTGAACAATTTGTTCTACGCGGTGGCCCTTGCACGGCGCGGGCTTGCTGGCCCGGACGGGCTGAGCTGGGTTGAGATCGGGCGCAGTAAGTTCGCGATGATCCTCTTGTGGGTGCTGGTGGTGGTCTTGCTGGTGTCTGGCTTGACCGATCTGGCCATTTCTTACGATTTCCAAAGCACGGATGGGTCCAACACCGGCAAAATCGCCAGTTGGGCGACGCTTGTGGGCACGGTAACGGTGGTGGCTTGTGTGCTTTTGTATCGCCGCTTTGGCGTGACCGGCACGCAGGGGGATACCCAATCTGACAAGGATCAAAACGCGAAGGTGTTTGACCAGTTGCAGGCCTTTTTGAAGGACGACCCACTGTACCTTGATCCGGATATCAACCTGAACCGGATCGCGCGGCGGATGAAGCTGCCGGCCCGCGATGTGTCAAAGGCGATCAACGGGCAGACAGGGTTGAACGTATCCCAGTTCATCAATGAGGCTCGTGTAGGCGAGGCCTGCCGGTTGTTGCAGGACACTGATCTGTCGATCACGCAGATCATCTACGCCAGCGGGTTTAACACCAAGTCGAATTTCAACCGCGAATTCACCCGCGTCACCGCGAGCACCCCGTCTGAGTGGCGCTCGCGGAACAAGGGTTAGACCCAAGGACGTGCTTGCGTCGCTGCAGCCTCGTAGGTGTCGATCGAGGCGGCTTTTTCCATGGTCAGGCCAATGTCATCGAGGCCCTCCATCAAGCACCGTTTCTTGAAGGCGTCGACTTCGAAGCTGAATACATCGCCGTCGGATGTAGTGACGGTTTGGGCCTCTAAGTCGATAGTGACCCGTGCGTTGGCGCCTTTTTCGGCGTCGGCCATGATCACATCTACCTGCTCTTGCGGCAAAGCAATCGGCAGGATGCCGTTCTTGAAGCAGTTGTTATAGAAGATGTCCGCGTAGCTAGGCGCGATAACGCAGCGGATGCCAAAGTCTTTGATCGCCCAAGGGGCATGTTCGCGGGATGATCCGCAGCCGAAGTTGTCACCCGCCACCAGAATTTCCGCATCGCGATACTGCGGTTTGTTCAGGACGAACTCAGGGATTTCCTTGCCATCGTCATCATAGCGCATTTCGTCAAAGAGGTTCACCCCAAGGCCGGAGCGCTTGATGGTTTTGAGAAATTGCTTGGGGATGATCATATCGGTGTCGATGTTGATCAAGGGCATTGGTGCGGCAATGCCGGTCAGTGTGTTGAACTTGTCCATTGGTGTCTCCTGCGCGCGGGGCGCTTTGTCTTGAATTTGGGTTTGGGGGGCTGATGTAGCGGTTTGTGCCGCGACAACACTGCCACTGGGGCGCTGCCAAACGCGCGAGCGCGCCCAACGTCCTGCTTGGGTCGTGCCTTGAAGCGGGCCCAGAACGCCTTGTTTTGACAGATCCGCCAGCAAGGCCTCCGTTTGATCAACCCGCAAGCCCAGTTGTTTGGCCAGTGAAAAGACCGAAAAACTAACGCGGGAACGTGCTTGATCCATCGCCAGCTTATAGGCCAATGCGGGGTAAGCGGCGGTGCGGGATGCAACACCCGCCGCTGCGCCAAGACGCTGCGACGGCAAAAGGGGCGCCGTCAGTGCAGCCCCCAAAAGTTGCAAAAACCCGCGACGTTTCACTTACATCAGCTCCCGTACGTCTGTCAGCTTGCCGGTCAGTGCTGCTGCCGCTGCCATTGCGGGCGACATGAGGTGTGTTCGCCCCCCACGGCCTTGGCGGCCTTCAAAGTTGCGGTTTGATGTGGCCGCGCAGCGCTCTTCCGGTTGCAGCTGGTCGGGGTTCATCGCCAGACACATGGAACAGCCCGCAAGACGCCATTCGAAACCGGCGTCTTTGAAGATTTGGGCAAGGCCCTCTTCTTCCGCCTGCGCCCGCACAAGGCCAGAGCCTGGAACGACCATCGCGCGGATGCCGTCTTTCTTCTTTTTACCTTTCAGGATTTCAGCCGCAGCCCGCAAATCCTCGATCCGGCCGTTGGTGCAGGACCCGATGAAGACTGTATCAATTGCTACGTCCGACAAAGGTGTGCCCGCAGTCAGGCCCATGTAATCAAGGCTGCGCTGGGCTGCTTCAACCTTGCCGCCTTCAAAATCGGTCGAGGCTGGCACGGCAGCTGTAATCGGCAGAACGTCTTCGGGGGAAGTACCCCATGTGACCACGGGTGCGATATCTTCGCCTTTCAGGGTCACAACCTTGTCCCAGTGGGCGTCGTCATCTGAATAAAGCGTTTTCCACCATGCGAGGGCGGCTTCCCATTGCGCACCCTTCGGCGCATGAGGACGACCCATGCAGTATTCATAGGTTTTCTCATCCGGTGCGATCAGCCCGGCACGCGCGCCGCCTTCGATGGCCATGTTGCAGACAGTCATCCGCCCTTCCATGGACAAATCGCGGATCGCCTCGCCACAGTATTCGATGACATAGCCGGTGCCGCCTGCGGTGCCTGTGGCCCCGATGACGGACAGAGTGATGTCTTTGGCGGTCACGCCCGGCGCGAGCTTGCCGGTGATTTCGACCTTCATGTTCTTACCCTTGCGCTGGATCAACGTTTGGGTGGCCAGCACATGTTCAACCTCGGACGTGCCAATGCCGTGGGCCAATGCGCCAAATGCGCCGTGTGTCGCTGTGTGGCTGTCGCCGCAGACGACGGTCATGCCGGGCAGGGTCCAACCTTGTTCAGGCCCGACGATATGCACAATGCCCTGACGGACATCAGATACGGGATAATAGTGGATACCAAAGTCCTTGGCATTCTTATCCAGCGCGTCGACCTGAATGCGGCTGTCAGGGGTCATCGTGGTTGCATCCGCGCGGTCAAGCGTCGTCGGCACGTTGTGATCAGGCACCGCGATTGTCTTTTCGGGGGCACGAACGTCACGGCCAGACATGCGTAGACCTTCAAAGGCCTGCGGGCTTGTCACTTCGTGGACCAGATGGCGGTCGATGTACAAAAGGCAGGTGCCGTCTTCGGCTTCGTGGGCGACATGTGCGTCCCAGATTTTATCATAGAGCGTTTTGGGGGACATAGGTCCTCTCCCGATGTTGTTGATTTGGATGGTTTGAAAAATGGAAAGCGGGGCGCGCCACCCTTATAGGTGCGCGAGAATGGTTTGGTCTGCGCCGAAGAACCGCTCTGTCAGGCGGATACGGTCGTTGATGTCAAACAAAGCGGTCATACCCGCTTGCATACAACGGGCGGGTATGACGTTCAAGTTATGGGGCAAGCGATCGGGGCGCCAATCAGCCCATTCGTATGGTTATTCGTGTCAGCCCTTGCGAACGGACCTGCGCAGACCCAAGGCCCCAAGCCCGCTAAGGAGCAAAAGCACAGATGCCGGCAAGGGAATCGCCGCAGTCTCAACCGTGTAGTTGCCTAGTGCGATGGGGGCACCACCGTTGGGAAGGTAATTCACATACCACTCTGCCGGAACAGGGCTGCCGGAACTGCTGGTCAATGAAAACACACATTCGCCAACCCCGCATGACAGCGGATTGTTCAGGAAATCGAAGGTGTTGAAGGCGACCGAATTGTAAAACCCGCCAAATCCGCCGGGCGTACCGGTGACCCAGTTGTTTGCGGCATCATACAACGGGGCTTCGCTGCCTGTGCCAAGGGTATCAAAGACCCCACCTTCGAGCGTGAAAGACCCTGCGGTGACGGCACCTCCGGCGTCTGGGGCCTCAAAGGTGCCCAAAACCACGGAAGAGCCAACATCAACGACTGAAAAGGTTCCAGCGTTTGTAGGGAAGGCGCAGGCACAGGCCAGCGCAGAGAGCATAAAGGAACGAAACATAGGAAAACTCCTTGTCAAAATGGATGAATTGGAAATGCAGAAATTCAAATAGTTCGTGCAACATAGCACAAAGCGTCGAAAATTCGAAATTGGTCTGGTCAGGTGGTCTTTTTGGTGATCCGACCCCGTTCCCAATTCGTAAAGAAATCATGAACAAATCTTCCACTCTTTTCACCAGCCTGCTGTTGGGCGGCCTGATCGCAACGATCGGGGTCAGCTTGCTTATCGTGAACGCACAGGTCGGACCGCAGCGCGATTCAGTTTTGGTGCCGGTTGCTTTGGGTCAAATCCCTGCCCTTGGGGCTACACGGGGTTCAGACATGCCTCAGTTTCCTTATTAACACTGCGCTTCCAGTTGCCGGATGCGTCGAGCGCTCTATCTCGTCCGGTCTAGGGTTGAGTAGGGCGTCGCAGATGGACAGGCCATCTTCAGTTTTGATCATCGGGTCCGGTCCGAACGCGCCACTGGCCGCGGATTGGACGCGCACGCATTTCGACAAGATCGTCGTCATCAATAACGCTTGGCAGGTGCGCACTGATTGGGATTACTTGATTCACCCTGAGGACTTTCCCCAAGACAAATGGCCAGCGGACGTTCGTGCCGATCAGACCATTGTGACAGCGCTAGACTATGTTCCGGCTCAAAATGCGCTGGGCGGATTTGTTTATGCAGGCGGCACGATGGCCTTCACCGCAGGATACTGGGCATTACACACGTTGAAGCCAAAAGTGTTATCTTTCATCGGGTGTGACATGGTCTATCCAGCGCAGGGCAAGACCCATTTCTACGGCACCGGCGAACCAGACCCGTTGCGCGATGATGTGACTTTGCAAAACCTCGATGCCAAATCCGCACGGTTGTTTCTGACCGCTGCCGATCTGGGGTGTGCTTGTGTGAACCTGTCGACGCAGGACAGCCGGTTGGTCTTTCCAAGGGCGACGCCAGAGACGGTGCGTGGATTGGGGGCTGCCGCGTCAATTGATCTAAGCGCGCTCGCTAAGCGAGAGGCAGAGCTCGATTACTTTGTCCCATCTGGCCGGTATTGGGATGAATTGAACAGATTCGATGCGAAAGCTTTGGCCGAATTGGACAGTCTTTGGCTTGATGCATTCCAGCAGATAGAGGCTTAGCGCCGGATTATCGCCTGCTTGGGTCTCTTTATGCCCGTTTTGCCCCGTGCCTGTCATTGAAATGCAATATGAGCGTTGTTAAACTAGCACTAACCCCAGCGCCGGGGGTCTGGCGGCGCGTTTGATCGGAGGACAATGTCCTGTCACAGACTGTTGATGCGGCGCATGCCGTTTCCCAACCGGGCGCACCGCTAATGGCGCAAAGCCCTGTTCTGACCAGCGAAGAACTGCTGGAAGTTATTCTTACCCAACTTGATGACGACAAAGCCGAGGATCTGGTGCAGATTGATCTGCGCGGTCAGTCCTCTATTGGGGACTATATGGTGATCTGTTCTGGCCGGTCGAGCCGTCAGGTGCAGTCGATGGCTGAAAAGCTGGCCGACATGCTTAAACGTGACCATGGGCGTGCCACCAAGACCGAAGGCCGCAGCACGGGTGATTGGGTATTGATCGACGCGGGCGATGTGATTGTCCATGTCTTCCGTCCCGAGGTGCGTGAGTTCTACCAGCTTGAAAAGATGTGGCTGGCCGGTGACGAGACCGCGCCACAGGCGTAACCCAAGGTGCGGGTGCATCTTTGCGTTGTTGGACGCTTGCGGGCGGGACCTGAGAAAACCCTTATTGATGACTATCTGACGCGGTTTGACCGTACGGGGCGGGCTTTGGGCCTTGGCCCCGCGCGCGTCGTTGAGGTCGAAGATCGCAAAGGTGGCGGCATGGCTGCCGAGGCCACCTTGTTGGAAAAGGCGATCCCTGACGGCGCGGTGCTTGCGGTGCTGGACGAGCGCGGCAAGGTGATGACCTCGCCCAAGTTTGCCGACACTTTGGGCCGGTTTCGCGATGATGGTCGATCTGACATAGCGTTTGTTATCGGCGGTGCGGACGGGATTGACCCTGCGCTGCGGGCCAAGGCCGATATGGCGCTGTCCCTTGGACAAATGGTTTGGCCACACATGCTGGCACGGGTGATGTTAAGCGAACAGCTTTATCGGGCGGCCTCAATCTTGGCAGGCAGCCCTTATCACCGTGTTTAGTTCAAGGTGTGCTTGTGCATCTTGTCTGACCAGCCGCTGACGTTATCGCGGGTTTGAATCAGCACGGATGTCACCCCTTCAGGAATTTTCACGCCAGACAGCGATCGCGTGAAGGGCTGTTCATCCACATGCGGATGCAGCAGTTCGCGGGTGCCAAGCACGGTTCCGTCCGCATCGAGAATACGCCAGCCGTCTGCGTAGTGATCCCAACCGGTGTCGGGGTGCTTGAGCGTCACGTTGAAGGTATATGTACCGCCGGTTTTGGCCGACGCTACGCCGGTCACCACGGCAGGGTCTGCAACTGCGGTTGAGGCGATCAGGGCGAAGATAAATGTAAGTCTGGTCATGGAGCCGTTATTTCATACTTTTTGGAGGCACGGTATCACTTTGCGGTGTGGTCGATCTGATCGGCGCCGGACAGTAGGATTTCGCGCGATGCAGATGCAAATTCGCGACGGCCAATGACCAAGGCAGTGACAAGCGTGGCGATGACAAGCGGGATCGGGCCAAGCAGCCAAGCGGCAGATGCGATGCCAAGATAAACGGACCTTAAACCGCGGTTGTAGCTGCGAGCCGCGAGGATATTGATCTCTCCGACCTTTTGGGCGCGGGGCAGGGCCAATGGATCGGCCGGGTCATTGGGCACAGCGGCCATCACAACCGCGCAATATCCGAACAATCGATGCGCCCAGACGAACTTGAGAAAGGCGTTGGCGGCGAAGACGAGCATAACCAGCAGTTTGACTTCCCATACGATGACGGGTTCTGCGGTTTGGGTGAAATCGTTGGCAACACCTTGAAGGCGTTCTGCGTTGCCTAGCAAAGCAAATCCGCCGCCAATCGCGATCATACTGGCGGATGCAAAGAACGATGTGCCTTGCCGCAGGTTGGCAATGATTTGGCTGTCGAAAATGCGTGGCTCACGGGTGACGAACTGGACCATCCACGCACGGCGGTATTCGGCCATCAGTTTAGAGGTAGAGGGGCGGTTTGCAGGTGAGTTTTCGACAAGCCACGTGGATACAGTCCAAACGACCATCAACAAAGCCAACGCGAAGTAGTCAATTGGCGCAAAAAGGCTGAACTCAAGCATGTTCATGGAAAAAGGCGCCTTTTCGGAGGGAGTGCAATTGATGCGGGCATGACAATGAGGGGCGAAAAACGCAAGTGTCGCACCTGAAAAGGGCACAAAGAGGTAGATTTATGCGCATATTGGTTATATTAGTTTACCAATTAGAGGAGAGACGTCATGGAAATGCCTGCCCCGAATGCTTCTGTTCTGGCTCGGAAATCCCGATTGATTGAGCGATTGCAGGATGTTCTGCCGCGCGATGCGGTGATCCATGATGTGGCTGAAACGCGGGCCTATGAGTGTGATGCGCTAACAGCCTACCGCTGCCCGCCGATGCTGGCTGTTTTGCCGTCGAGCACGCAGGAAGTGTCTGATGTCTTGCGCATTTGTCATGAGGAAGGTGTGCCAGTTGTCCCACGCGGGTCCGGAACGTCATTGGCGGGCGGGGCTTTGCCCACGGCTGACTGTGTGATCCTTGGGGTTGCGCGCATGAATGAGGTTTTGGAAACCGACTACGACAACCGATTGATCCGTGTTCAGACAGGGCGCACCAATCTGAGCGTGTCCGGCGCGGTTGAGGAAGAAGATTTCTTCTATGCACCTGATCCATCAAGCCAGTTGGCCTGTGCCATTGCAGGCAATATCGCGATGAATTCGGGCGGTGCCCATTGTCTGAAATACGGCGTGACCACGAACAACCTGATGGGTGTCACGATGGTCTTGATGAATGGCGAAGTTGTTGAGATTGGCGGCGGCCATTTGGATGCGGCCGGCTTGGACTTGCTGGGGCTTGTCTGTGGGTCCGAAGGGCAGTTGGGCGTCGTAACCGAAGCGACCTTGCGTATTTTGCGCAAGCCTGAGGGCGCGCGTCCTGTGTTGATCGGGTTCAATGACAACGAGATCGCGGGTGCTTGTGTGTCCGACATCATCAAGGCCGGTGTCTTGCCGGTCGCGATTGAGTTTATGGACCGCTTGTGCATTGAAACAACAGAGAAATTTGCGAAGGCGGGCTATCCGGATTGCAACGCATTGTTGATTGTCGAGGTCGAAGGTTCAGATGCCGAGATTGACTATCAGCTGGATCTGATCTGTGAGATCGCTGCGAAACATGACCCTGTCGAGATCCGTCAAAGCAAGTCTGCTGCTGAAAGCGCTGCCATTTGGTTGGGCCGCAAATCCGCCTTTGGTGCGATTGGCCAGATCAGCGATTATATGTGTCTCGATGGCACGATCCCTGTGTCTGAACTGCCCTTTGTGCTGCGTCGGATCGGTGAATTGTCCGATCAGTACGGTTTGAAGGTCGGCAACGTCTTTCATGCGGGCGATGGCAATATGCACCCCTTGATATTGTTTGATGCCAACAAGCCAGGCGATCTGGAGCTGTGCGAGCAGATGGGCGCCGACATTCTACGCCTTTGCGTTGAGGTTGGTGGTTGTTTGACCGGTGAGCATGGCGTGGGCATTGAGAAGCGTGATTTGATGCTTGATCAATACTCCGCCGCTGATCTGGAGTGTCAGATGGCAGTTAAGGATGTCTTTGACCCCAAGTGGTTGCTGAACAGTGCCAAGGTGTTTCCGCTGTCCGTGTCTGAAACCCGCCGTACCCCGTTGATGGCTGCCGAATAGCGGCTGCGCCACGCGATTTTTAGGGGCTTTGCCCCGAGCGGTTCCCGCTCTCCCCAGGATTTATTTGGAACAAAGAAGATGGTTATGGTTGTACGCAGTGAAGCGGAATTGGCGGAACGTATTGCCGGGGCAGCCGGTCCTTTGGGAATCGTTGGTGGTGGCACCCGTGGGGTTATCGTTTCAGGCGACCCGCTGTCTGTTGCCGGATTGACGGGTGTGTCCTTGTATGAGCCTGGTGCTTTGACGCTTGTGGCTGCTGCTGGCACCCCTGTTGCAGAGATTGAAACGATGCTGGCCAAAGAGAACCAGCGATTGGCGTTTGAGCCTATGGATCTGCGTGGGTTGTTGGGCACCTCTGGTGAGCCGACCATTGGCGGGGTCGTTGCCGCCAATGTGTCTGGTCCGCGCCGCATTGCTGTTGGAGCTGCTCGTGATCACACTTTGGGCGTGCGTTTGGTTGATGGCACTGGCACCGTTCTAAAGAACGGAGGTCGCGTCATGAAGAACGTCACTGGCTATGACTTGGTAAAGCTCATGAGTGGCTCTTACGGCTCGTTGGGTGTTTTGACTGAAGTGTCTTTGAAGGTTTTGCCGGATGTTGAGGCGACGTCGACTGTCGTGCTCTCTGGCCTGGATGTTCAGGCGGCTGTCTCTGCCATGTCGCAGGCTTTGGGGTCGCCGTTTGAGGTGACGGGTGCGGCCCATGATGTGTCTGCTCGCGAGACCTATTTGCGCATCGAAGGGTTTGAGGCTTCTGTCGTTTACCGTGTTGGTGCGCTGTCACAGGCTTTGTCTGCGTTTGGCGACGCTGAGGTGCGCCATGGTGCTGATCTTTGGCTGGGTTTGCGCGATGTCACCGCGTTTCACGGGGCGTCGGGTGATATCTGGCGTGTGTCATGTAAGCCATCCGATGCCCCCGATCTGATTGACCGTGCCGAGGCCGAGGACATTCTTTTGGACTGGGGCGGCGGGTTGATCTGGCTGCGGACGGCTGAAGCCGTTGATCTGCGTGGGCGGCTTGGTGCCTTTGATGGTCATGCCACACTGATGCGCGGCACCGGTCAGCCGCGCTTTCATCCGCAGGCTGCGGGTGTTGAGATGTTGTCAAAAGGGTTGCGTGAAAAGTTCGATCCGCGTGGCATTTTGAACCAAGGATTGATGGGGTAATTACATGCAAACCACATTCACACCCGAGCAGCTAAAAGACCCTGCCACCGCCCGTTCCAACGAGATTTTGCGCACCTGTGTGCATTGCGGGTTTTGTACCGCTACATGCCCCACATATCAGGTGCTTGGCGATGAATTGGATAGCCCGCGTGGCCGGATTTACCTGATCAAGGACATGCTTGAGAACGAGCGCGTGCCTGATGAAAAAACCGTGAAGCACATTGATCGTTGCCTGTCCTGTCTGGCCTGCATGTCGACCTGTCCGAGCGGTGTGCACTACATGCATCTGGTCGATCATGCCCGTGAATATATTGAGCAGAACTATAAGCGGTCACTGTCTGATCGGGCTTTGCGCTGGGTTTTGGCACGGATATTGCCCTATCCGACGCGGTTCCGAGTCGCATTACTGGGTGCCAAGATCGGTCGTCCGTTTGCGCGGTTTGTACCGGATCCCCGATTGCGGGCGATGTTGGAAATGGCCCCAAAGCAGGTGCCGCCGGTCAGTCGCAATGACGACCCGCAAACTTTCCCGTCCGAGGGTCCCCGTCGCAAACGGGTGGCCTTGATGACTGGCTGTGCCCAAAAGGCGCTGAACACAGATATCAACGATGCGACCATTCGTGTGCTCAAGCGATTAGGCTGTGACGTGGTTGTGGCCGAGGGGGCTGGCTGTTGCGGGGCTTTGACCCATCACATGGGCAAGACCGACGAAAGCCATGCCACGGCAGCTAAGAATATCCGCGCATGGGCGGCTGAAATGGACGGCGACGGGCTTGATGCCATTGTTATCAACACCAGCGGGTGCGGCACGACGGTCAAGGACTATGGCCATATGTTCAAGGATCATGCTTTGGCCGAAGATGCCGCCCGCGTAGCTGAAAAAGCAAAGGATATTTCAGAGCTGCTGATGGAGCTTGAGGTGCCTGAAGGGGATCAAAAAGGGTTGACCGTGGCCTATCACGCTGCCTGTTCCTTGCAACATGGTCAGCAGATTAAGACCTATCCCAAAGACCTTCTGAAACGCGTTGGATTCAAGGTGGTTGAGCCCAAGGACAGCCATTTGTGTTGTGGCTCTGCGGGGACGTACAATCTGATGCAGCCCGAGATTTCCAAGCAGTTGAAGGACCGCAAGGTACAGACGTTGGAGGCGAAGAATCCTGATCTGATTGCGGCCGGAAACATCGGTTGTTTGATGCAAATCGGGGGCGCGACGGACCTGCCGATTGTGCATACGGTCGAGCTGATAGACTGGGCTACAGGCGGCCCTCAGCCGCCGGCAATGACCGCCGAAGGCAAGCGCGAGATGGAGATTCCGATCTTGCGGTGATGCCTGTTTTAGGGCTGGTCTGGGTCAACGATCGTAGGTGATGTGAGGTTTCGTTGCGAAACCGGGGTCAATTGGCTGGTTTGTTGGACAAGGGGCATGTTCATAGGTCTACTACGCATCGTGTAGGAGATGCAGTCGTAAGTCTATGATATTAAACTGCTTTGCAATGTCTGTAGATTGAAGTCGTCATTCAATTCACCATGTCTAAGGCTCAAAATCACAATCAATTTGCTTTGTGATCGCCCTAATTTGGCCGTAACTGACCCCTATCAGATTTCGTAAATCCGACAAACGGAGCCTCAGGCAGTGCGTCCATATCTTTCAATTCCGATCATCGTGGCGATTGCCGCGACAGCAGCTTGGGCGCAGGATGCGCAACTGCGTCGGTTGGAAACCCAGAACGACGGGCGTGCTTGGGAAGCGGTCGGGCGGCTTGATATTGGCGGCCAAGGCTTTTGTACGGGCGCTTTGATTGCCCCTAACTTGGTGGTCACTGCGGCGCATTGTTTGTTCAATAAAGACACCAAAGTTCGGATTGATCATTCATCGGTGGAATTTCTGGCTGGCTGGCGCAATGGACGGGCCTCTGCGTATCGCGGTGTGCGCCGTGCGGTGGTGCATCCAAGTTACGTTTATGACGGGTCAACCACGTCGAACCGTGTGCGCAACGATGTTGCTTTGTTGGAGCTTGATCGGCCTATTCGGAACACTCAGGTGACGCCCTTTGAAACGGCATCGCGCCCCCGTAGCGGGGATAAGGTCGGGGTTGTGTCCTACGCCAAGGACCGCGCCGAGGCCCCGTCTTTGCAGGAAGTCTGCGAAGTTCTGGCACGTCAGGATGGTGTGTTGATTATGTCTTGTGCGGTTGATTTCGGGTCATCCGGTGCGCCTATCTTTACGATGGAAGACGGGGTTGCGCGGATTGTGTCTGTTGTGTCTGCCAAGGCGGAAGTGGATGGCGCGCCTGTCTCTTTGGGAACCGAATTGAGCCGTCCGTTGGATGTGTTACGTGGCGAATTGGCTGCGGGCAATGGCGTCTATGACGATGGCACTGGCGTGAAGGTCAAGCGTGTGCAGGTCGGTGAAGAGCGTCAGGACACTGGCGCGAAGTTTGTCAAACCTTGAAGCGGCTTTTTGCGATAACGCTGGCCATGTGCCTGTTTGCGCAGGCCGCTGTTGCCCAAAATAGTGGGCTGATCCGGTTAACCGGTCGCGAAGATGTACGTGGTTGGGAAGCGGTTGGCCGTTTGGATGTTTCCGGCAAAGGGTATTGTTCAGGCACATTGATTGCGCCTGATCTGGTGCTGACCGCCGCCCATTGTGTTTTCAACGCACGGGGCGCCGTTGTGACCCCTGAAAAGATCCTGTTTCGGGCGGGCCTGCGCGACGGCGTGTCTGTGTCTGAAAGCCGTGTGAAACGGGTTGCCGTGGATCCGGGTTATCATCCGAGGTTCGGCACGTCTGTGCGCAATACGCGCAATGATCTGGCGGTTTTGAAGTTGTGGACAGCTATACCAAGTTCGGTTGCGCCTTTTTTTGCAATCCATTCCGGTGATCTGCGCGGTTCGGACATCAGTGTTGTGTCCTACGGCAAAGGGCGGGATGAGGCGCTGTCGTGGCAACGCAAGTGCCAGCTTTTGCAGCGTGAACAGGACATTCTGGCCTTCGATTGTAACGTCACTTTCGGGTCCTCGGGTGCTCCTGTTTTTGCCAAAGAAGGCGTGAGGGCGCGGCCTCGGATCGTGTCTGTCGTGTCGTCGGGTGGGTCTTATGAAGGAAAATCCGTTGCCTTTGGGATGGAGTTGTCGACCAAAGTTGCTGCTTTGAAGGCTCAATTGCGCGGCGCAACCGCAGCACCGACTGCAGGGGTGCGCCGGATCACGGTCGGCCAAGGCGCGCGTTCCAGTGGCGCGAAGTTCGTCAAACCTTAGGCCTTGAAACTGAAAATGCTGCTTCCCAGATAGGGGATGTGACAATGCCGCATGCCGGGTTGTCGCGATACCCTTGCCTGTCCCCGATGTGGGAAGGCGTCACAATTATCGCTCAAGAAAGAGGATGATACCGATGAGAAGTTTTGATTTTGCCCCGCTGTATCGCGCAAGTGTTGGATTCGACCAGATTGCAGATATGCTGGACCGTGCGATGGCCACGGACACTGGAAATTCCAGTTACCCCCCTTACAACATTGAGAAAACCGCCGATGATGCCTACCGCATTTCGATCGCTGTGGCCGGGTTTTCCGATGCCGATTTGAATGTTGAAGTGCGCGAGAATGCCTTGATCGTAACCGCCCGCAAAGTGGATGAAGACGCCGAACGTGCCTATCTGCACCGCGGCATCGCGACCCGTGCCTTTGAGCGTAAGTTTCAACTGGCCGACCATGTGCAGGTGACTGGTGCGTCCCATGAGGACGGCATGCTGCACATCGATTTGCAGCGCGAGATTCCAGAGGCGTTGAAGCCCCGTCAGATTGCGATTTCGACCACTGCTGCAATTGGAAAAGATGTTGTGGACAGCAAAGCTGTAAACTGACGCCTTTTGAACCAGTTGAAAGATAGGGGCCCGGTTGCTTGCGCATCCGGGCCATTCTATTGTTTGGCCCCTTTCGGGGCCGCGGTTTGAGTATTTGTCAAAGGGTAAAGGTATGGGCTGAAATACTGCTCGTAAGGGCGGGTTAATTCGGGCAGGGTTT
>CAZWSE010000005.1:52131-54321 GCA_964636575.1 uncultured Sulfitobacter sp.
GAGGTCGCTGCGGCTGTGGAAGCTGTAGCGGAATTGGGTGATGGCCCAATTTCCTTGGCTGGACATTCTGCGGGTGGCCATTTGGTTGCCCGGATGCTCGACAGATCCGTTCTGCCTTCTGATATTGGAGCGCGTTTGCATGCTGCCGTTCCAATTTCGCCGGTCGTTGATCTTCGGCCCTTGCTCAAGACCGACATGAACGGCATTTTGCAATTGGACACTGTCGAAGCTGAAGCAGAAAGCCCCGTTTTAATGCGTGACCGTTATCCTGCGCGCGTGACAGTTTGGGTTGGCGAAAACGAGCGGCCTGCCTTTTTGGATCAAGCGCAGTGGTTGGGGCAGGCTTGGGGCGTTCAGGGTGTTATTTCTGCCGGCCGGCACCATTTCGATGTGATTGATGATCTGGCAGATCCTAGCAGTGAGATGGTTCACGCGTTAATCGCTTAGGACCATCGCCCTTCTTTGTTCAAAATAAATCCCCGCCGGAGGCATCTGTCGAGGGTATCACAGGCTGCCGTGGCATCTGATGCGCTACGGGCCTTTCATTTGTGACGTTGATTTGCAAAAGTACCCCAGAAAGTGACGAGTGGGTGATGTAAATGATCATAACATTGCCTATGTACCAGTTAACCAAGAACAACGAGGGAGTTAATGATGGCCGACTTTGAAGCGCAGGTGCGCGAGTCTCAGGATCAGGTGGCGCAGGCGCAGGCTAAGATTTCTGAACTTACCAGTCGAATTGAGACCGCCCGTCAGAAAATGAAGCAAGGCGATGAAGTCTTGTTGGATATTGAAAACGCCAATCTTGATGACGTGCATGCCCATACAGAGGTGATGAACGCGAATATCGCGGAGCTCATTATGGGGCTTGATGACGTGACGGCCGCCTTTTCTCGTGACTTTGACCAAATGCGCAACAAAACCGGTTGGGAAAGCTTTGTTGGCATTTTTAGCAAAGCCAAGTCGGATTCCATGCGTCAGGAACGGGTTCGGTCCGCCAGTATCGACGACAAGTTGCAGGATTTGATTGGCAAGTCTGACATCATTGTCAGCCTTTTGGACGGTCAGTTGAAGCTGCTCGAAGAGCAGCGTGAAAAGGTTGAGGTCAACCTGTCTGAGACTTTGGATGAACGTGAATTCACAGTGGCTGAACTTGAATCCACCCGCGCCAACATTCTTTCCATGGATCCGGATATTATCGCTTTGGAAGGCAAAATCTCGGTTGAGCAAGACGCGGCGGCCCGCACAAAGCTGGAAACTGAACTTGCTGACTTGAACAAGCGCTACAACCAGATGGTGCAGGATGAACAGGTTAAGCTGGCCAAATCCCAGACCCTTGAGCGTTATATAGAAAAGGGCAAAACCTGGATTGACTCATTGCAAAACCAGTCTGCGACCCAGATGGTTTTGATCAACAAGCTACAGACCGACACCAAGCAGCGCGTCGTTTTGTATGATGCGTTGACCAAGTCTTTGAAGACGGCTCAACAGCAGGATGTGGCCCACCGGATCAACGAAATCGGGGTGAAGACCGACCAAGAAGCCCAGACCGCGATGGCTGGCATTGGTGCAGCGACCAATCAGAAGATGGCGGATATGCTTGAGAAGCATGAAGATCAGATGGTGTTTGCCCGTGAGGTATTAGAGGCCAAGGCCAAGGCCGACGAACGCTTTGCCCGCCGCTTTGAGAAGATCATCGAGAAGCATGATAAGAACCTTTATGGGGGTTAAGCCGCAGGAATGAAGTGGTTTACGCATCCGGACAGGTTTGTCGATTGGCTTGCGAATGCTGCTTTGAGTTTGCTGATCGGATGCGGAGCTTGGTTAACCGAAACGCGACCAGGCATGTCTCTGGCATTTTTACTCGCAGGCATGAACATAGTTTCATTTTTTAGGCTCATGCTGACGAAAGAAGAATTTGGCGATGAGTGATGAACCCGATCACACCCCTTCTGCCGATCACATTGGCCTGACCGATATGGCGGCCTCGCGGCGCTACTTTGCCAAATTTGAAGCCATAACCGAGCATATGCTTCGTGTGGCTGGTGTGATGGAGGCCGAAGGGGCTCTGTCCAAGGATGAGGTCAAGGTGCTCGCCCGTTACGGCGCCGCATTGAACTATACCTTCAAAGCACTGGGCCTGAAATACCTGCTGGTCGGCCGCGACACGGGGCGGTTCTTTGGATCGCT
>CAZWSE010000006.1:0-50116 GCA_964636575.1 uncultured Sulfitobacter sp.
CCATTGTCTGGGTCGTGCATCGCAGCAGCGGCTGCCTTGATGTTGTCCCAGCTGTCGTTGTCAGCGATTGTGACACCAGCCGCGTCGGTCAGGTCCTTGCGGTACATAACCATCGAAGATTCACCGTAGAACGGCGCCGCGTAAAGCTGACCTTCGTGGGACAAGCCGTTGCGCATGGCTGGCAGCATGTCGTCCAGATCGTAGTCAGCGCCGAAGTTCAGCGGCTCGATCCAACCAGCGGCGCCCCAGATAGGTGCTTCTTGCATGCCGATGTTGATGATGTCGTACTGACCGCCGCCTGTTGCGGTGTCAGATGTAACCTGCTCGCGCAGAACGCCTTCTTCAAGCGAAACCCAGTTCAGCTTAACACCAGTTTCTTCGGTGTAAGCTTCAGCAACTTTTTGCATGTTGATCATGTGACCGTTGTTCACGATCGCGATCGTCAGTTCTTTCGCATGACCGTCTGCGGCGGCTGCGCCTGCAAACAAGCCCAGGCCAACCACACTGGTCAGCAGTGTTCTTTTGATAGACATTGAAGTCCTCCCATTTTTTACGTGTGTAAAATGTGCCGATGAAATGCCCCCAAGTCAACGAAAATTTTTGGACTCTTTCTGCTGCAACGCGGCATCGCAATATTTCAAGCAGACTCGCGCAGCTCCAGATGTCCGTCGAACAGAGTAATTTCAGGTGGGCCCTCTGAAACCTCGCCTCGTATTCGTTGCAAAATACGAGAAACGGCCTTCCTTCCAATAGCATCGGTGTCTTGCGCAACGGTCGTAAGCGCCGGATTGAGATAAGGGCAAAGTGGATAGTCATCATGCCCTGCAATGCGCAGCCCGCCTTTTGGCGCACGCCCCGGTGTTAACCCATGCCGCGTCGCAGCACGCAATGCGCCAATCGCAAGCCGATCATTTGCGCACAGAATCGACCGTTCCACATAGCGTCCGCGCCCAAACTCTGCATCCAGAACTGCTTCACCATGATCTTCAAAATGCCACTTCTCGCTTAGAAACTCTGTTCCGATAATCTCTGGCTTAAATCCCATTTTCTCCATCTGAGCGATATAGGCCGCTTCACGTTCCAACGCGTTAAAGTTGACACGTGGCATTGCCAAAAAGGCCGGTGGATCCCCGACGCGGCACAGGTATTCGGTAATTAATCCAGTGCTTTGCATGTGGTTCGTACCCACATAATCCACGTTCGGCATGGTTTTTGGCCGTGAATCCATCAACACAAAGGGCAGTCGCGATTGCAACCTTAGGTGCACGGCTTTGTCACTGTGATCGCCCAAAGGAGCCACCAAAGCCCCATCGACATTCATGGACATGAAGGTCTCGGCAGCGCGCGCCTCGATCGCGGGATCAGAGTGCGAACATTGCGTAATCACGGTCAGTCCAGCGTCCATCGCAGCGACCTCAACGGACTCCAAAAGCTTCGTAAAAAACAGGTCGTTCAAGTAGGGAATGATGACCCCAATCATCCCTGTCGACTTGCGGTTAAGTCGTGTGGCGAAAAAGTTTGGAACATATTCAACTTGCTCCAAACCCGCTTCGATCCGGGCCACTGTTGTCGGTTTGATCCGGCTAGGATCTTGGAAAAACCGTGACAATGTCGGGCGTGACACCCCGATGGCAACGGACAGTTCTTCCATCGTATTGATACGCGGCTTACTCATAACTGCACTTACTCCTTCCGTTGTCACTCACCTTACCGTGCTACTCAAAGATGTCGACATTTTTTGACACGCGGAAACAAAATTGATGCAAGTTTTTTACAACTGGAGGAAATGAAGAGGAACCCGAATCCGACTAGCGTCATAACCATGGAGGTTCTAGGTGGTTTTGATTCGCAAAGATTCGACTGCAGCTTGGAACAAGCAAACCACCGTTTAAATGCCTAAGTTCGCGCGGCATAGCTAGGGTTGTTAGTCATCCATTCCCGCAGTTTCCTGCTGTGTGATATGGGTTGGCAGTGGGATGCCGTTTGCCTCAAGCTCGTCTTGATCCCAGTAGGCGATCACGATCCCTGGCGGTTCTTTGTCGTCTGTCATGCTTTCGATGATTTCGGCTGAGCGAGTAATGCGTGTGTGATGTTCACGCGCCCATTCGAAATGCAAATCCCGAAGCCGGCTGACTTGATCCGCATAATCGGGATTGTTCCCAAGGTCATGCAGCTCTTCTGGGTCGCTTTTCAAATCGAATAGCATCGGCCGCATCTTTTCGACGTGGACGTATTTCCATCGCCCGTCAAAGATCATAACCAAGCGCGCATCGCGCTGGTCCACCCCAATGTCGCGGCGGGCGTCACGGGTGGAGTAATCGTATTCGGACACTGCAAACTCACGCCACTTTGTTTGTCTGCCGTGCAACAGCGGCTCAAGCGAACGGCCTTCCATGATGTGGGGTTTGATCTGTCCGCCCATGAATTCAACAAACGTCGGGACCAGATCAATCCCCTCGATCAGTTTGTCACTTGATGTTCCACGCGTCGCATTTGCTGCGTCTCTCGGATCATAAACGATCAGGGGTATGCGCGCGGAGCAATCGTAGAACAGGTCTTTCTCACCCATGAAGTGATCGCCCATGTTGTCGCCATGATCGGCGCAGAAGACAATCATCGTGTCTTCCATACGTCCGCTGGTTTCAAGATAGTCGAACAAGCGACCCATCTGGTCGTCCAATTCTTTAATCAAACCCATGTAGACAGGCCCAACCGTGTTCCGCACGTCATCGCGCGAAAAGCTTTTGCAGATGCGGGTGTTTGTCCATGTTTGCATCAGCGGATGATCGTGTTCGTTCTCGCGCCTGTTCACAGGCGGCATATCGGCCGCGCTGTACATATCGTTGTAGGGCGCTGGCGCCAGATAGGGCCAATGCGGTTTGATGTAGCTGAGATGACAAAGCCAAGGTGTGTCGCCTTGAGCTTCCATAAACTCGATCCCACGGGTGGTGAGCCACGCTGTTTCCGAATGTTCTTTTGGGACGCGTGCGGCCAATGGGGCGGTTTCCAGCAACCACCCTGATTTCATATCGCCGTCGGGGCCTATGGCAGTGTTGGCCCATTCTTCCCACGGATTGTCCCCGTCCATCCCATGTTCACGCAAGTAGTTGTCGTAGTCTTCGCCATTGCGGTGCGCGTCGAAGGTCGAATTGGTTCCATCGTCGCGCACAAAGACATCGAACCCACATTCACCAACTCGTGCCCCTATGATGCTTTCCGGATCGATCCCGAGCCGTTTCATTCCTTCGGCGTCTGGCCGCATGTGCGTCTTGCCGACCAAAGCGCAGGCCGCATCAATTTCGCGCAAGTGATCGCCCAAGGTCGGCTCTCCCACCCGCAAAGGGAACCCGTTCCAAGTGGACCCGTGGCTGCGGACGTAGCGCCCTGTGTAAAAGCTCATCCGGCTTGGCCCGCAGATTGGCGATTGCACGTAAGCCTGATCAAACCGCACCCCTTTGGAAGCAAGTCGGTCAAGATTGGGTGTCTGGATATGTTTGGCGCCGTAGCAGCTAAGGTAATCCCAGCGAAGCTGGTCAGCCATGATCCATAGTACGTTCATCAGAATTTGACCCTATCGCCACCCTTGAGATCCAGAATATCCCGTGCCTCATCAGGCGTTGCCACCTGACAGCCAAGATCTTCAACGATCCTTCTGATCTTCGCAACTTGTTGCGCGTTGCTTTCGGCCAGCTGGCCGCGCCCGATCAGAAGACTGTCTTCGAGACCGACCCGTACATTGCCACCCATCTGGCTTGCTGTCGTCGCAAGCCCCATCTGGGCACCCCCTGCCCCAAGAACAGACCAGCGGTAGTCATCACCAAACAATCGATCAGCCGTGCGTTTCATGAAGATGAGGTTGTCCACTTCTGGTCCAATCCCCCCAAGGATGCCGAAAATAAACTGGATAAACACCGGCGCTTTGAATAGCCCGATGTCCATACAGAATTTCAAGTTGTAGAGATGCCCAACATCGTAACATTCGTGTTCAAACTTGATGTCATGCGGGGCCAGAGTTTCAGCGGCCTCTTTGATATCTCTGAAGGTATTGCGGAAGATGTTTCCGTCCGATCCGGCGACATAGTCTTTTTCCCAATCGTGTTTCCATTCATCATACCGCCCTGCCAGTGGATGAAACGAAAAGTTCATCGACCCCATGTTCATGGAACACATCTCGGGCGAGAAGGTTTTGGCGGGCGTGATCCGGTCTTGGATCGACAAGGTCAAAGACCCACCCGTTGAGATATTCACAACAGCATCCGTGGCCTGTTTGATACGCGGCAAGAAAGGCGAAAAGTCGTCGACGTTCACAGACGGCGCACCCGTTTCATTGTCGCGCGCGTGCAGGTGCAAAATGGAGGCCCCTGCCTCGGATGCCTCAATCGCTTGCTTGGCGATTTCGTCGTAGGTGTAGGGCAACGCATCGGACATCGTGGGCGTATGGATTGCCCCTGTGACGGCGCATGTGATGATTGTCTTTTGTTGCTTGGCCACGGATTAGGCTCCTTTTTGGTCGCGCCCCGAGGCGCTGATTTGGCTGTCATCCACCTTCACGCGGTAGCTGAGAGGAAAGAGTTCGAGATCAAAGCGCGCCCGGATAAGCCCCCAAACCCCTTTGGGCGCTTTGAGCATGATTATGATTGCCACCACTCCCAAGACGATCAGGTAGATCGAACCCAAGTCGGCCAAAGTCTCGCGCAGTGCAAAGAATATCAGCGTTCCGATGATGGGTCCTTCAAGCGTCCCAATCCCGCCGATGACCACGATGAAAATCACGAAAGCAGTCCAGTCATTGACCGAAAACGCAGCGTCCGGCGATATGCGCAACTTTTGCAAAAAGATCAGTGCCCCGACCATTGTCGTCAGGCCGGCGGTCACAATGTAGACCACAAACTTGGTTCGCCAGATGTCGATCCCAAGGCTGCCAGCGGCCAATTCGTTGTCCCGGATGGCTGTCAGCGCCAGCCCTTGCCGCGATCTTAGGAACAGATAGACCGAGGCGATCACCACCAATGCGATCCCCAAAGCCAGCCAATAGCTCAGCGCTTCGCGCGCCGCCCGTCCGTCCGCCATAGACCGCACGATTCCCACAGGCAGCGAAGACCCTGACCCACCCCCAAGGGATGACACTTGCGCGAACGACAATCGAAAAACTTCGGCCATGACCCAAGTTCCAATCGCAAAGTATGCGCCGCGCAACCGAAAGATCAGCATCGCAACCGGGATCGCAATCAGGCTGCCCAACACAGCCGCCCCAGCGATAGCCACGATAGGGGGCAAACCTCCGAAGATGGTCAGTGCGAACAGCATGTAACCCCCGAAGCCGACAAAGGCCTGCTGCCCCACCGACACCAATCCGGCGTATCCAGCCATCAGGTTCCATAGGCTGGCAAGCGCGAGATAAAGGAAAATCTCGCTCATCAACCGCATGTCGGCACGGCCTGCCCAATAGGGGCCAGCGGCCAGTATGATTAGAACCAATAGCCCAATGACCGCGAACCCTTTGGCAGCCGGAGATGTGCGCGTTACTCTCATCCGCTTACCCTTGGAAACAGCCCTTGTGGGCGCACTGCAAGTACGATCAAGAAAGCGACATGCCCTGCGAGAATTTGATACCCTGGATCAATCTTCGCCCCTAGCGTTTGCGCGACCCCTAAGATCACGCCCCCTGCGAGGGTCCCCCACAGGTTACCAAGCCCACCGATGATCACCGCTTCGAAACCAAAGATCAGCCGACCTGCACCTGCAGAGGGGTCAAAGCTGGTTCGGATGCCCAAGAATATACCCGCGATCGCCGTTACAGCCAGCGCAAGCCCCATGGCCAGCCCAAACACGTGACGTCGGTTCAAGCCCATCAACTGCGCAATTTCTTGGTTGTCAGAAACTGCGCGAAAGGCGCGGCCCAGCGCTGTGTTGTAGAACATCCATTGCAACCCCGCGATAACCGCAACCGCTGTCACAAAGGTCAGCACTGGCAAGACCCCAAGCTGTAGGCCACCGGCGGCAAAGCTTGCTGTCTCAATTCCACCTGCATTCAGCTTTTGCGGATCAGCTGTGTATCCTTCGAGCAGCGCATTTTGGATGATCACAGACAACCCAAACGTAACCAGTAAAGGCGGCAGCAAATCGTCCCCTAAGGTTTGATTGAGGATGCCGCGTTGCAGGACGTACCCCAACGCGGCCATCACGGGCACCACGATTAACAAGGCCGCAAGCGGATGCATCCCCAATGCCCAAACGACAGTTAGCCCAAGGTAGGATGCCAGCACGATCAAATCGCCATGCGCGATGTTTACCAGCCGCATGACACCGAAGATCAACGAAAGCCCCGCTGCGAATAGCGCGTATAGCCCGCCCAGTAACATGCCTTGTACGGCTGCATTCACCCAATCCATTACGTCACCCCGAAATAAGCAGCGCTGATGGCTTCGCGGCTGACTGCACCTGATGCGCCTTCCAGTGCCACTCGACCTTCCTGCAAGCAATAAAGCCGGTCAGAGACCGAAAGCGCTTTGGAAATATCTTGTTCAACGATCATCGCGGACATGCCTGTTCCGACGATCCCCGGCAGCGCATCGTAGATGGACTTGATGATAACCGGCGCAAGCCCAAGGCTGATTTCATCAAACAAGATCAGATCAGGGTTAGCCATCAAAGCACGTCCAATCGCGACCATCTGCTGTTGCCCGCCCGAAAGGGACGTAGCAGGGACTGACCTACGTTCCTTGAGGATCGGGAACAGCGCATAGACTTTCTCAAGCGACCACGGCCCTTTGCGGTTCATGCGCCCGCCGATTTGCAAGTTCTCTTCGACCGAAAGCGATGGGAATAGCTGTCGTCCTTCTGGCACCAATGCGATTCCAAGCGCGGCCACTTGGTCGGCCCGCAATGCACCTATTGCATCACCTTGATACTTGATCTGTTGTGCTGCGTTTTGCGTCAGCCCCGAAATCGAACGCATCAAGGTCGTTTTGCCAGCCCCGTTGGCGCCGATGATGGCGAGGACTTCGCCTTCTGCCAGCGTCATCTCCACACCGTAAAGTGCTTGGAAATCGCCATAGTAAGCATCAAGCCCGCTTAGGGAGAGGATCGGATCAGGCATCCGCTTCAATCCCCAGATAAATTTCCTGGACCTGCGGGCTTGCCATGATCTCGGCCGGATCGCCTTCTGCAATCTTTCGCCCGAAGTCGATGACGATCAGCCTATCGACCACCGCCATCAACGCATGCACGACATGTTCAATCCAAATGATCGACACACCGCTGGCGTGAATGTCTTTAATGGTCTCGATCAGGCTACCGCATTCCGCATCAGTCAGCCCGCCAGCGATTTCGTCCAGCATCAACAGTGTTGGATTGGCGCACAAGGCCCGGGTCAACTCCAGCCTTTTCCGGTCCAACAAGGTCAGGCTACCTGCCCGCACATTTGCCTTGTCCAAAAGAGCTGTCTGGTCGAGCACTTCGAGACACTTTTCTTCTGCGGCTCGCCCCTTCAGCCCTGCCGCTTGGGTCGCTGCAATCATTGCATTTTCAAAAACGCTGAGCCCTGAAAAAGGTTGCGGCACCTGAAAGCTACGCGCCATACCCGCACGGCACCTTTTGGCGGCGGAGTGGCGCGTCACATCCTGACCTTGAAATGTGATGGTCCCCCCGTTTGAGGGCAAGGTCCCTGTAATCAGGTTGAACATGGTCGTCTTCCCAGCACCGTTTGGTCCGATGATCCCAAGTGCTTCGCCTTGGGTCAGCGTATAGCTTAGATCTTCTGCAACGGTGATTGCGCCGAAGCTTTTGGATACGCCATCAAGTTGGAGAATAGGTGTCATTGGGTCTCGCGGAGAGGGAGAAAAGAACCAACCTGTACCGACTGAACTGCCGGTACAGGTGTCGATTTGTTAGCCAAGCAGTTTAAGCTCGCCCGTGGTTGCGATGTCAGGCTGCTGCGCATTGGCAACGATCTTGAGATCCAGCATATCGCCGTCCCGCTGCCATTGCCCGCCCACAAGGGGTGTCTTGGAGACATTGGGCACAGGACCGGTTGACCAATCCACGTTGCCCACAATGGTGTTCAGTTTGGTGGCTGCAATCGCTGCGGTGATCGCCATTGGATCATCCAGATCCTCAGTACGGCCAATGACGTCTGCGGCGACTTCAAACAATGCGTGCTTGAACCCGATCGGCTGGGTCCACGGACGGCCTGTCGCGGCGGTGTATCCGTCCGCGAGTTCTTTTGCAGAGTCCTGCGTGAGCGATGAGTTAAACGGATGGTTCGGGGACCACCACACTTCGGATGTCAGCCCGTCACCACGTGCGCCGAGGCTTTCCACCACCGACGGGAACAGGATTGCTTTGCCGATTGTCGCGACTTTGGGGTTGAACCCTTGCTGCGCGGCCTGAGCCCAGAATGTTCCAAAGTCTGGTGGGATCATCACGCCAGTGACCAGCTCACATCCAGCGTCTTTGAACGCTGCAATCTGGTTGGAAAAATCATCCGACAAAGGTTGATACCGGCCTGGGTCAGTCAGTTCATACCCTTCAGCTGCAAGCGCAGGCGGCAAACCAAGTTTGGCATCACCCCAAGCATTCCCGTCTGCATCGTTGGGGAACAACCCGCCGACTTTTTTGGCTGCACCGCTTTGGCCCCAGATATCAAGGAATACGCCGATAACATCCTCAAGCCCCCAGAAGAAGTGGAACGTGCTTTGGAACCCTTCGGCGGGGTTACCACCCCGACCAAAGAAGTAGGGCTGCCAAGGGGCATCGGTTGTAATGCAGGGCACCTCGTTGATTTCGCATTGATCTGCGACGGGGTTGGTCGTGTCAGGCGTGGCGGCGGCCAGCATGATATCGACTTCTTCGCCCAAGATCAGATCAGCGGCCACTTCGGCGGCGCGGTTGGGGTTGGACTGGCTGTCGCGGTAGTGAATTTCGACATTCCAAGCAGACCCGTTGTTTTGCAAGCCACCCGCAAAGGTCTGTTTGATGTTTTCGATGATGTAATCATCCGCTTCGGCAAAGCCTGCGAGCGGCCCCGTCTTAGGGCTTACAAACCCAAGCTTTAAGGTCTTGTTTTGCGCATAGGCCCGCGTACCCGTCAGGATCGCGGGTGCAGCAACCGCCGCACCGGCCGTTTTAAGAAACCGACGGCGTGTCGGTTGCGTGATGAGTTTTACAGTCATGTTTTTCCTCCCAGAAATGCCCGTACCTTCTGAACGTGAGGTACTTTCGGGCGTCGTGACACGTCTATTTTGGCAGAATTGCCTCCAGTTGTCTTAGATGATGTGCGACCCGCGCTTTGGTGTCTTCAAGATCGGTATCTTCCCAATCGCGAAGCCCTGCACCAGCGGCCATACCTGTCCGTCCTTCGTCGAGCATCGTTTGCAAATACGCGGACGGATCAGGGCTGGTTTCAAGATCGAACAAAACTTGTTTGTGGATGTCTTGTGTTAGCTCCAAGCCCACAAGATCGGCGTTTTCCAGCGGCCCCAGAACCGCGAGCCGCCGACCGAAGCTGGCTTTGACAACATCATCGACCGCTTGGGCAGAGCATATCCCGTTTTCGACAAGACTGATCGCTTCGCGCCAGAGCGCGTGTTGCAACCGGTTTCCGATGAACCCAGGCACATCCTTTTCGACCATAACGGGCGTTTTTCCCGCCGCTGCGAGCAAGTCGTGCGTGGCCTGCGCTAAAGTCGGGTTCGTCCATTCGGTTTTGACGACCTCGACCAAGGGGATCATATGCGGCGGGTTCCACCAGTGGGTTCCGAGCGCGCGATGACGCGACTTTAACCCGCCCATGATCTTGCTGATCTGAATGACCGATGTGTTGGAGGCTAAAATAGCGTCCTCGCCCGCGTGTTCCTCGATTTGGGCGAAGATACTTTGCTTAAGCTCCAGCTTTTCGGGGGCTGCTTCAAACACGTAGCCCGCATCTGAAACCGCTGACGGCAGATCATCGCACAGCGCGACCCGAGCAACGCTTTCTTCAATCTCGTTTTCTGCCGCCCCGAGCAGATCAAGGCTTTGCGCAATCCGTGAAGGCGCAGACGACAGCATGTCTGCCACTGGATCGGTCAGGTTAACCCGGTGACCCGCACGCGCAAAGGTCAACGCGATGCCATGGCCCATAAGACCTGCACCAATGACTGCAATGGGGGGCAATGTGCTCATCCGGCTGTGTACCCACCGTCGGCGTAAAGAATGTGCCCAGTGTAAAAGTCAGAGGCTTTGGACGCTAGAAACAGTAGCGGCCCTGCGAGATCTTCCGGCTCGCCCAACCTGCCTTTGGGCACCCGCGACAAGAAACCATCGCGCACAGTTTTAGCGGCGTCCGTGTCTTCAAACATCCATGCCGTCAAAGGCGACCGGAACACCGTCGGCGCAATCGCGTTTACCGTGATCCCCGTTGGCCCAAGTTCACAGCCAAGGGCCTTCGTCATACCATCAACCGCCGCCTTAGACGCGCAATAGGCTGTGTATCCCGCAGGATGCCCCAAAAGCCCACGGGCGGATGAGACCAAAACGATCTTGCCGCCTTCGCCTTGCGCTTTCATCTGCTTGGTTACAGAGCGCGCGATCAGCCAACTTTGCGTCACATTGGCGTCCATGACACTGGTGAATGTGTCGGGTTCCATCTCGTCAATCTTGGCGACCTTGTTCATGCCAGATGCCACAACCAGAATGTCGACACGCCCAAAGGCCTTCACTGCTTCGGCAACCATCACATCGCAGGCGGCTTCACTGTCGGGTCTTGCATTGATCTGGTGTGTATCGCCTTTGCAAGCGGCGGCGACTTCGGACATTGCATCCGCATTTCCAGCCGCCAACACGACCTTACAACCGGCGCCCGAAAGGCACTGCGCCGCAACGGCCCCAAAGGCACCAGAAGCCCCGGTGATCAGAGCGACCTTACGTCGGACATCGAACATGGAAAGCGGGTTATCGAGCGCATTCATTGCGGTTACTCCGGCCGTTTGCCGTCGGGATACGGGATCACGACGAGCATTTTGCAAATGTGGTTGGACTTGTTTTCAATGCGTCGCACTTCGCCCGGTGGGATCGTGCAGCTGTCCATCGCGTGCAGTACTGTTTCTGTGCCATCGACCTCGATGGTCATCTCGCCCTCTAGGACGACATAAACTTTCTCAAAGGGAGTGCTGTCAGGCCCTGCCCCGCCGCCAGGCAAGAATTGGGAAAAGCCCACCCATTGGTTTTCGGGCCCTCCGTCTTCGAAACCTTGAAGCCGCAGGCCCGTCACGCCCCAATGATTTGGAGCATCATAGACTTCGGCATCTGCAAAGCGTTTGATTTGCATTACTGAGCCTCCTTTGTGTGTTTCTCAAAAAGTGCGGGCAAGAATGTTGCGAGCGTGCTCATTTCTTCAAAGCAATGGGTGTGCAGTCGCTTTAGATCGTCTTCCTTGATCGCAAAGCGTCGCAGCAGGCCAGACAGAACGGGAATATTGGGTGTCATTTCGCCCAACCAAAACCGGCTGCGCATCACGCATCCCTCCGCCGTATCGTGAACCATGTGAACCATTTTCCCAACGCTGAAAGGGGCCTTTTGTGGACCCACATGCGCGTGGATTGCCACCGAGACACCGGCCCGCCCAAAAGCGCTTGTGTCGAAAATTTCAGAAGGATCGTGAAACTGGACTTTTATGGCCTGCACAGGGCCGTTTCCCAGCTTTTCGCGAACCAGATGTGTCCCGCCGATATATCGGCCCGTACCACGTTCGCCTTTCCACGCACTTGAAACATGGTCTTCGGGGTGCCACGGCAAATAGTCTTCGGTCGTCTCGACGTGGCCGAACCACCACTCCACCATCGCGCCTGTGCACCCCGGCATAGGCGTGCGCACGGCAACAATGCCGCCGCCTTCAGGTCGCATAAGGCACCCATTCTCAAAAGGGTGAGGATTTTGTTCGACCATTTCGTCGGCGCGATCTACCCACATGGCAGATTGCACCGAACCAAGGCGTCGGAAGCGCGTTGCATTAGAATGCCTCTCCAGCCTCAATGCGGTACGCTTGCTTTTTGTCAGTCATTGCAACCAACCGGATGATACAGCCGTCGCCGCGGTCCCAGTTCCAAGGGAAGAATGCGAAGGTGACGCGCTTACCGGTCACTGCATCAAGATCACCGCCCACGTTTTCAATCCCGAGAATACCGTTCGAGAAGAGCGTATTGTGAACCGGTTCCCACTCAGGGAAGTCGTCTTTCCAGTCATTCCCGCCGGACCATTCCTTATACTCGGCCTCCAGATGCGGAAGGATCGGACCGTTGCGTTGCGGACCAATGGCGGTAGCAAGCGGGTGGTCGTTGGCTTGAGTGTCGTGCCCTACAACCTTCACACCTTTTTCGACCATCCAATCCGCGGCCGACTGAACCAGACCCGGGCAATAAGCAAAATAATCGCCATCTTCGTATTGCTTGTGCCAACCTGTGTTGATGATCAGCACATCGCCGGGACGGATTGCGTGACCGCAGGCTTTTTCCAAATCATCACCAGTGATCGATTCCCACTTCTTCTTTGGGATCGATACAACAATGCCTGTTCCAAAAAAGTGCGGCAGCGGTACTTCGTCAATGAATGGTGTGCCTTGGACAACGTGCGCGGGGGCATCAATGTGCGTGGTAACGTGCATTGTGGTGGTGATCGTTTGGCTCAGAACGCCCGACTTTGCCATGTAGTGCTTACGCTCGATGGCGACATCTTTGAAGTAGGGCCAGTTCGGGCACTGATAGCCGAAACGGTGGCTCAGGTTCACGAACTCAAGCCCCATGTCGTTGTCCAAATTGTCTTGAAATTCTATGCCTCGAACGGTGACGGTCATTCTTCTCTCCCAAAGTTTTGTGTTTGGATAGATCGTGCACAGGGTTCAGGCATCGGTCAAATAAAAACCGCATAGTGAGCAATATGCACCGCATTGCGATACATCTTGAAGTATGATTATTCTGTTGAAACGCCGATCAATCCAACCCGAGGCCCACTTGCCAAATGCCTAAAACTCAACAGCAATCCAGTCGTTCCGGCATACAGGTCATCGCCCGTGCGGCCGAGATTCTTCGGGTTCTCAAAGCAGAACCACGCGGTGCGAGCCTTGGGCAAATCGCGACAGCCGTAGGGCTTCCACGCTCAACCGTTCAAAGAATCGCAGGTGCCCTGCAAAACGAACGGTTGGTGATTGCCAACCCCAATGGGCGCGGTCTGCGCCTTGGCCCAGAGATCAGCGCCCTGTCGCATGCTATGCGCAACGATGTGATCGTGACGTGCCATGATCTGCTGACGAAACTTGCCCGCGACACCGGCGAGACCGCAGATCTATCGGTCATGCGCGGACGCGGAATGGTGTTTTTGGATCAAGTGTCTGGCGACAGTCACAGGCTTCGCACGGTGTCTTCTGTGGGCGACATCTTTCCTTTGACGAAACCTGCAAACGGTAAGGCCGGTCTTGCCCTTTTGCCACGCCCCCGCGCGCAGGAACTGATTGAGCGAGAATGGGCGACCTTGGGTGTAGACGGCGACATAGAAGCAATGTTTGAGGCGTTGGATACGATTAAGGCCGAGCGTTTGGCCTATGACCTTGGCGACCACACTGCAGGCATTGCCGCGATCGGTTTTGCATTTGCTGACCCTACTGGCGAGATCTACGCGATTTCTGTTCCAATTCCGATGACACGGTTGAATGATGTTAAAGCCTCGGTTGAGCTTGCTTTGCTCAAAACTGCCCTGCAGCTGGATCGAATGATGGCTTAGTGCCCCAAGACCGCGCTGAGAACACGGCGCATTTCTGCGTCCGGATCTTTGACTGCACCGTTGCTGCGCCAACAGACATGCTGATCCGGTCGTGTCAGGATGCAGCCTGCATCCCCGACTTCACGCGCGCGTGCCCAGTCGCCCGTGTGGTCAATGAACTGCTGTCGCGGGCCGATCACGTGCACATTTATAACAAGTCCAAGCTCTGCTCCGACTTTTGTGGCAGCCGTAGCCCAGTCTTGCCCGCCCAAGCCCGTGAAAAGTGAGAACGCGCCCTGCCCAGCCAGATCAAGGGTTGAGTGCTTTCCACCCTGCGCATCATAGACCCAAGCATGCGGCAACCGTGCGCCCGGCCATGTTGTGGGTTGATAGTGCAAGTCTGCATCTTTCTCGAATGCCGGCATAGGCTGGCCATCGGTCACAACGGCACCAGAGCTGTACCGTTGGTTCATCTCAATTCCGTGGCAATCAAATTCGTACTTCTTGAAGGCAATGGCTTTGTTAAGTGCGTCGCGTTGTGCCTCAGCCTCTTCCGATGAGCCGCATCGAGCGTCCATGTTAGCCTTGATGACATCATAGTCCGTACCGCCGGTCATTCCGAGCGCCTCAAAAATCGGACCAAATTCGCCAATGGATTGATTGGCGCGGGTCACGATCTGTTTGGCGATCGGAGCGCGCTCCGCATCATAACTGTCAAGCAGTCCCGCTCGGGCTTGGTCTTTCAACACAGCCGAAAGCTTCCAACACAGATTGAAGGCATCCTGAATAGAGGTATTGGACCCCAACCCGTTCGATGGCGGGTGTCTGTGGGCGGCGTCCCCCATAATGAACACGCGGCCATTGGAAAGTTTGGTCGCATAGGCGTCATTCACGGTCCACGTGTTGGCAGAAAGCAATTCGATCTCAAGTTCAGGGTCACCAACCAACTGTCGCGCAACGTCGGTTGCCATTTCAGCGTCCACAACGGGTGCAGGTTCGTTGATGTCGTACCCCCACACGATCAGCCATTCGTTCCATGGCCTAATCATACGGACCAATCCCATACCGATGCCGCCCACATCTGCGCCGGGTTGCATGACCCAATACAAAACGCTCGGGCGATGGGCGACGTATTTGCTGAGATCCGCACGGAACAGAATGTTCATCGATCCGCCGACGCCCATTTTGCCTTCAATTGGCAGATCTTCGTTCTGGGCCACCCGAGAGCTGCCGCCGTCTGCGCCAATCAGGTACTTTGATCGAATGGTTACTTCTTCACCGGTCAACCGGTCCAGACAGGTCGTAGTCACGCCGTCTTCGTCTTGGGTGTGATGCAGGTATTCCGTGCTCATGCGGGCTTGGGTGCCGCGTTTGCAGGCTGTTGAGAACAAAATCGGCTCCATAAAGGTCTGCGGCAGGTCGTTCATGAAAGTCGGGCTGCTCAGCAAGTGTTCGGCCTTTGAAAGCGGATGCGTACCCCAAGACTTCATCCGACCAATTTCTTCGCCCGCCAAGCTTTCGCAAAAGACGTTTTCACCCATCAGTTCTTGTTCGGTAGCATGAAGGTAGGCCTCTGCCTCGACGTCTTTACCCAAATCGCGCAGCACCTCCATGGTGCGCTGGTTGGTAATGTGCGCCCGCGGCGTGTTGGCGAGCCAGCGGTATTGGTTCACCGCGATGTTCTCAATTCCATAGGTCGACAGAAGTGCCGCAGATGCAGACCCCGCTGGGCCGGTTCCAATAATCAGAACATCTGTTGTCATCTGTGGCATTCTGTTTCCTCCCAAAAACACTTCAGAGGAGTATTCACACAACATCTAACAAGGCAAAGACATTTGTTTGAAGTATTGGCTAAACACCGAAACGATGGGCTGATGGGTAAGTCTAAATTTGGGCTAAGCAGACTTACCTACTCCTAAGCGGCAGGTTAGTCTTTCTGAGGCATGGCACGTTTTGCGGGCCATGGAACCAAGGAGACCTTTGCGCAATGACTGACGGCTTTACCCAGATGATCGACGACAGCAATGCCTTCTTCCGTGAGCTTGTGCAAAACAACACCAAAGACTGGTTCAATCCGCGCAAAGCCCAATACAACGATCAAATCAAGAAGCCTGCAGAGCTGTTTGGCTCGCTGTTGGCTGAGGATTTTTCACGTATCTCTGGCCTGACATACAAACCAAAAGTGTTTCGTATCTATCGTGACGTACGGTTTTCAAAAGACAAGACGCCGCTAAAAGCTCATCTGCACATTCTGTTTTCGCCAGCCGGGGGCACCGCATTTGATCCACACTTTTTCTTCGGGTCCTCGCCGGATGATCTAAGGGTCGGATACGGGTTGATGGAGTTCAAAGGCACCGATCTGGCGCGATACCGTGCGATGGTCGACAAACACGGCGACGAGCTGACGGATGCGATTGAAGCAACTGAAATGACGCCGTCCGATTGGGGGCCCGCCCCGTTAAAGCGCGTTCCAACGCCCTACGACAAAGATCATCCACATGCCGATCTTTTGAAACGAAAGGGTCTTATTTTGTCCAAACTTCTGGATCAAAACTGGCGGACGTCTTCAAAAGGGTTGATTGGAGCAGTTCAGAACGCATTCTCAAAGGCGCAACCCTTCGGGCAGGTATTAGCTGAACATGGGGATTCGCGCTAAGCGCCGCTGGTTCACTGGCTTGTTTCCTAAAGATGAACAAAATTTAGGTAATTCCCTGATAAGCTACGAAATCGAAACAAACGACTGATTTTATTGATAAAAACCTAACTCTTGCACCGAAGCCGCCGCAATCGCGCCGCATTGCAAGCCTAATTCTTTCACATCGCCACGGGTGGGGCTGCACGAGAGATAGGAGCATGGACATGCTGCGTAAATTTGGAACTCTGGCCGTTGTGGCCGCAATGGGATTCGGGACAGCTGCCAGCGCTGAAACTCATATTATCATGATCATGGATGACGCGTTCTTCCCTGAAATTTCATATGTCGACGATGGTGACAAAATCCGTTTTGTGAACGCCACAACCACGTCCCAATCGGTTGTTTGGGGTGACTGGTCTGACGAAGATGAAAACGATGAAGACCGTTGGGTCATCGGTCCGATTGCTGCGGACGATCACTACCAGATCAACATCAACTCTAGCATCGAGCTTGAGTTCAAAAACGACGACGATCGCGAGATCAACGGAGCGCTTAGCTTCTCCGATCCCGACCTCTAGGAACACCGACTGCTTCGGTCTTTTGAAACCCGGTTTGCCCTGCTCGGCACGCCGGGTTTTTCATGTCAAAGGTGCAAGCAAATCTGGCCCGATCGCGCGGTTGGAATTGACCTTTGGATCGACACGGTAAGCTTGCAGTTTTCCGGCGGGGGCCGCCTTCATCAAGGGTGCGGCCCCTTTGCCCTTTTCGCCAAGCCACAAGCCCCAGTTTTCAGGTTCTATCAGTACCGGCATGCGGTGGTGGATCGGCTCGATGTCCGCACTTGCCGCAGTGGTGACAATCGCACAGGTTCGCACCGGTGTGTCTTTCCCCCAGTCTTGCCAGATGCCTGCGAAGGCCAACGTAGTTTTGTCTTGCGGAGCGATGTACCAAGGTAACCGATCCCCCGCTTCTGTCTTCGTCCATTCATAAAACCCAGTGGCAGGGATTAGGCACCGCTGCGATCTGACTGCAGCGCGAAAAGCCGGTTTTTCGGCAATAGTTTCGCTACGCGCATTGATCAATAACGGACCGTCCGTAAGCGACTTCGCCCAGTGTGGCACAAACCCCCACCGCATCGGTCGAAGCACCCGCTGGCCTTCGATAAGATGCAGGGAATGCACCTGCGTTGTCGGGCAGACATTGTAGTTTGGAACGTCAGGCAAGTCATTGGCGGGCTGCGCATCAAACAGCTGCGCCATCGCGTCCGTCGGCAGGGTTATGGCAAAGCGTCCACACATGTTCCAAAACCTAGTCGGTGCGATCAGATCGGTCCAGCACTGTGCTCAAAAGAAAACCGGCAAAGCGCCTGCCCTGCCGGTTTTGTATCTGTTGTTCGTGGGTCAGGCTACTTCGTTGTAATCCGGTCGTCTACGAACGGAGCATAGGGCGCATTTTGCGAAATATACTCCGCCGTGACATCCGCCAAATCCGGTCCGTAATCATAAGCATTGGCGGCGGATTTGAACATCTTGTACCCGTCGCCACCGTTACGGACATAGTTGTTAGACACAAGTTTATAGGTCTTTGCGGGGTCCAAAGGCACAAATGCATCGCCTTCTTGTACCATCACATCGCTAACCCTTGCCAACGGAGCAGCGGCGGCGTCAAAGCTGTATTTTAGCCCTGCAACCTGTGGAAAGCGACCTGCACCTTCTTCGACTTGGCTGACACCATTCTCAAGGGCTTGCAGCACTGTTGCGCCTGTGACCTCGAAAGTGGACAGCGTATTTTGAAACGGTAGAACCGTCAAAACTTCGCCCATTGTGACGGGCCCTGCATCGATGCTGGCGCGAATGCCGCCACCGTTCTGGATGGCAATTTGAACGCCTTGATCCTTCACACGATCCAACATGGCTTCCGCAATCAGAACGCCCATTTCACAGGTCTGCGCGCGGCAAACTGCGCGATCGCCACCAATAGGTTGATCTGTTTGCGCGACCACCTTGTTGCGAATTTCTTCAAGCGGCTTTGCTGCCTCTGCAATCCGGGCAACAGTGCCGCTGTCCTCAGTGACACTGGCATCCATAACCACAGGTTCGCCCGAGGTTTCCGTTATCTCGCCTGCGTCATTGAAAGTGACGTTCAGCTCGCCCAGAAACTTGCCATAGGCATAGGCTTGCACGATGGCGGTGTCGCCAACCATCGTCGGATAGGGGCCAGCGCCCTCACCGGTTCGGTTGGTCAGGAAGGTGTTTGAATGTCCGCCGACGATCACATCAACGCCCGTCGTCTCAGCCGCGACCATCCGGTCCACCGCATAACCTGAGTGCGACAAAACGATGATCTTATTGACCCCGTCTGCGGTCAAACGATCGACCTCACCCTGCACGGCCGCGACCGGTTCAGAGAACGCTATATTTGGACCGGGCGAGGCCAATTCATCCGTGTCTTGCGGGGTCAAACCGATCATCCCGATCCGCTCTCCTCCGCGTTCGATCACAACCGATTTAGCAAGCGTATCTGCAAGCAAAGGTTCGGCCGAGACATCGGCGTTGGACATAAGCACAGGAAAGTTCACCGAGGCCATAAAGCCGGCTAAAACTTCGGGGCCATCATCGAATTCATGGTTACCGACGGTCATCCCGTCATAGCCCATTTGGTTCATCATTTCAGCGGCCAGTTTTCCCTTGTAGTAGGTATAGAAAAGTGTGCCCTGAAACTGGTCGCCACCATCGACAAGAATACTGTTGTTCGACCGGCTGCGCGCCTCCGTGATTGCGGTCATCAGTCGGGCTGATCCACCAAAACACTTACCTTCAGTATTGTCCTCTGCGCCGCAGGGGCCATCATATTTGCTGATCGGCTCAAATCGGGCGTGAAAATCATTGGTGTGCAGGATTGTCAGTGAATAGTCGGCAGAGGCCAAACCTGCGGTCATCGCCAAGGTCGCGGCACTGCATAGGAATCGCTTGTACATATCAATAGTCTCCTGAATGTGTGATGAATTCAGCCTGCGTCCGATGAAATCGAGAGTCAAAGCGAACCTTTCGTTAACCAAGAAACTTGACGGATGCAGGAACCGCATGCATCTAAATATGATGCAAATTTTTAAGATATTCCGCAAAGACGAGTGGCAGGTGCTGCGATCCAAGGGCGAAACTTTTGGCGCGCCGATTGATGTCGCGGACGGCTACGTCCATTTTTCGACCCCTGAGCAGGTCGAAGAAACCGTTGCCAAACACTTTGCGGGTGTCGAGAACTTGTTTCTGGTGTCACTTGACAGCGATGCATTGGGCGACGACTTGAAGTGGGAACCATCGCGCGGAGGCGCGTTGTTCCCACATCTTTATCGTCCGATGCGGTTGACAGATGTCGAATGGGCCCAACCATTGCCATTGAAAGATGGCGTACATGAGTTTCCTGCGGGGTTGTTATGAGTGTGATTGAACAAATTGGTTTGCGGGCGCTGCACCGCATGGATCCGGAAAAAGCCCATGGTCTTGCGATCAAGGCTTTGCAATTGGGCCTGTCAACGGACGAAGGGCCTGTGGCCTCTGATCGCCTGTTCACTTCCCTAGCTGGATTGCGTCTAACCAACCCCGTTGGCCTTGCCGCTGGCTTCGACAAAAACGCCGAGGCTGTCAAACCGCTGTCTGAATGCGGGTTTGGCTTTCTTGAAGTGGGCGCTGTGACCCCACGCGCGCAAAGTGGTAATGCAAAGCCACGGCTTTTCCGATTGTCTGAAGACCGCGCCGCGATCAACCGCTTTGGTTTTAATAATGATGGCATGCAAGCCGTTGGTGCCCGTCTTGACGAGCGTCCCGAAGGATCAATCGTTGGCATCAACCTTGGGGCCAACAAGGATAGCCTCGACCGGTCTGCCGATTTTTCCACTGTTCTGGCCCACACTGGCGGCAGTGTTGATTTCGCGACTGTTAATGTCAGCTCGCCAAACACTGAAAAGCTACGTGACTTGCAAGGGCCTGATGCTCTGACCGCGTTGCTAGAAGATGTGATGGAAACTCGAGACCGGCTTTTGAAGCCCATTCCGATTTTCTTGAAGATTGCCCCCGATTTGACCGATGATGACCTGACTGACATAGCGGGCGTGGCCTTTGACACAGGCATCGACGGGATTATCGCGACAAATACCACTTTGGCCCGTGATGGGTTGCTGAGCGACAATTCCGAAGAACAAGGCGGGCTATCCGGCGCACCTTTGTTCCGTCGTTCTACTCAAGTCGTGGCCCGCATGTATCAGCTGACCGAAGGCCAGATCCCATTGATAGGTGTGGGCGGTGTTGGCTCTGCCCAAGATGCTTTTGACAAGATTGCAGCCGGTGCAACGGCCGTTCAGCTTTACACTGCCCTTGTCTATGGCGGGATTTCTTTGGCCCGTGATATCGCGACGGGTCTGGACTCAATTCTGGCTGAAAAAGGCTTTTCCAGCGTATCCGAAGCGGTAGGGCACGATTATGAGGCTTGGCTTTAGCGCGGTGTATCGGCGGCGGCTTCAAGGTTGGGATACTTCCACCCTAGCGTGATGCCCCGCGCGACAAATGACAGCAAGAACGCGGACCACAGGCCGTGGTTGCCGAACAGTGGCACCAAAACGCCAAGCGCGGCCAGATAGATCATGGTCGACAGGATCATCATATTTCGCATGTCGCGGGTGCGCGTCGCACCGATGAAGATACCGTCCAGCATCCAAGACGCGACCCCAAGCGTCGGCGCCAGCACCATATAAATCAAGTATATGCGCGCTTCTGCGCGCACCTCTGGGCTGGTCGTCATAACGTCGATGATCGCCCCACCGAAGACGGCGAACACCAAAGACATCAGCAGCACAGACACCACGCCCCATCCGCTGGTAAGAACCGCTGCGCGACGCAGGGTTTTGCGGTTGCGCGCGCCCATGGCGTTACCCACCATGGCCTCGGCCGCCGCTGCGAACCCATCCAGCGCATAGGCAGTGATAAACAAAAACTGGAGAAGGATTTGGTTGGCTGCAAGCGCCAAGTCCCCACGTCCACCACCAAGAAACAGGAAAGACACGAACATGACCTGCAAAAGAACAGAACGGATCATGATGTCAGTGTTCACCGCCAACATGTGCCAAAGGCGAGCTGCATCAAACACATGCGGCCAGTTGCGCCAATCCGGTTTTGCAAACACCGCACGGCAAAACCATAGGCCCAGCGCCAAAGCGGTCCATTCAGCGATGAATGTTCCTAGTGCGACCCCCTCGACGCCCCATCCAAGCCCCAGTACGAACCAGAAATCCAACCCGATGTTCAGCCCGTTCATCCAAAGCTGGAGCACCATAACAGCGCGCGTGCGTTCCAATGCGATCAACCAGCCCGTTATCCCGTAAAGCGCAATGGCGGCAGGCGCGGACCATATACGGATGACCATGTATTCGCGGGCAAGGCTTTCGACTTCTGCACTGGATGGAGACACCAGGAACGCTGCATAGAAAATCGGGATCTGTAGAACGATCAAAGCGACCCCTGCTCCGACCCCGATGATAAGCGACCGGGTTAGCAAGGCGGCGACCTCGCTTGTGTTTTCCTCTCCCGCGGCTTGCGCTGTTAGACCAACAGTCCCCATACGCAGGAACCCGAAGACCCAATAGATTGCGCCCAAGATCACTGCCCCGATCCCCACCGCGCCGATGGGGGCCGCTTCACCCAACTGGCCAACAACCCCTGTATCAACCGCGCCCAATATAGGCACTGTCGCATTAGACAGGACAATCGGCATGGCGATGTTCAATACGCGTCGGTGTGTGACCTCGCGCGCGTCGCGAGACAGGTTAGCCATCGCGCGACGGCATCAGAAAGTGACCGGTTGCTTGTGCAAACAGACGGTCTCGATTGTCTTGCCATCCTTCAACATGCACGGACGAATAGCGCCGCCCTGCCCGCGTGATCTTGGCCCGCGCGTAGCCATCCCGTGGCAAGCCGGACCGTAGGTAGTCGACTGTAAGATCAATCGTTTTGGGCAAACGCGGCAGCTTGCCGGATTGTAGGGTTTCAAGATCAATGCTGCCGCTTTCAATGTCTTGCCACAGATACGACCAGCTGAGGCTGATGATTGCTGTGACTTCCAAAAAGGCGGCAGTTGCCCCGCCGTGAAGGGCAGGCAGCATCGGGTTTCCGATCAACTTTTCATCGAAAGGCATGATCCCAGTCAGTTCATCACCTCGACGTTCGAACTGGATCCCAAGAAACTGGATGTAAGGTACACCGGACACTAAAGCCTTTAGCGCGGCATCCCGACGTTGCTTGACGACTTGGACAGGTTCTGGACGTTTGCTGCTCATGAGGGCTGCACCACCGTGAATGCACCCGTGACCGTGGCCACAGGGTTGTCCTTGTCATCATCGGTCGCAGTCGCACGCACAAAAGCCACGGAACGGGTGATGTGATAGACTTCTGCACGGGAGGTTATGGGTTGGCCGGGTGTGGCGGCCCGCATGTAGTCAATGCGCAGATCCAGGGTCGCAGTGGTTGATCCGAATTTCGGGTGGCTCATCACAGCAGCCCCGCAGCACGTGTCCATCAAAGCTGAAACTGCGCCGCCATGGATCACGCCTGTTTCGGGGTCACCAACCAGTTTGGCATCATAAGGCATCATGATCTCTGCGTAGCCATCACCTACCTCGGTCAGCGCCATACCCAACGCTTTGGAATGTGGAAGCGCGGATATGAATTGGTTCGCGATCACTTGCTTGTCGACCATCGCATAGGTTCCTTATCATTTGCGCTGCCTTTATGATCCTGAGGGCACGCCAAGAGCAACCCCGCCTGTTGCGCTCGGTTACGCGCTGTCCTAACCTTTGCGCCCAAGGAGTTTCGTGATGTCGGACACACGCTTGTCATTCAAAGAAATGTGCGCCGAATTTGAGGTGACGCCGCGGACGCTAAGGTACTATGAGTACATTGAGCTTTTGCAGCCCGACCGCGAAGGCCGATCACGTTTTTATGGTGCGAGAGAGTTAGCGCGCATGAAACTGATCATGCGTGGTCGGAAATTCGGATTTCAGCTGGAAGACATCAGACAGTGGCTTTTGATCTATGAGAACGAAGGCACCAAAGCCCAAATGAAAGCTTGGGTGGAAATGGCTGACGGACAATTGACTGAACTTGCCGACCAGCGGGTGCAATTGGACGAAGCCATATCAGAACTGCAAAAACTGAGAGACGACGTCTCAAAGGAGATCAGTTGACACCAAAACGTTCAAAAATTGCGTTTGACGCGATGTTACGCGACAGGAAGTTAAGTCAACTTTAAAGTGACGTGACGTCCAAGTTACGTAAACGTTAGCGGATGTTGTATTGAGGCGGTGTTGGCCCCAGTTCCACACCATCGAAACCAAGGCTGACACGAGAGAGAGTGTAGTTATGAGTGAACAAACAATAACCATCCGCGAAATGTGTGACATTTTTCAAGTCACCCCGCGTACCTTGCGGTTTTACGAGTCCAAAGAGCTTTTGTTCCCAATTCGTGAAGGACAAAAGCGCCTGTTTACCCGTCGGGATCGCGCCCGGCTTAAGCTGATCTTACGCGGAAAGCGTTTTGGATTCAGCTTGGAAGAAATTCGCCAGTTGCTGGACTTGTACAGCATGGGCGACCAGCAGCAAACTCAGCTGGCCCGCACCTATGAGATTGCCCGCGAGCGTCTCGCCGATATGGAACGCCAGCGGGATGAACTGGACGACGCAATCGACGATTTGAAAGAGCAGCTCACATGGGTTGAGAAAATGATTGCCTCAACCCAACACGCAAACTCAGCTGCTTAAGCGCACCAAACGACACTTCGGGAGAGACCAATGCCACGATACACAGCCCCCACCAAAGACATGCAATTCTTGTTGCACGACGTTCTGAAAGTCACTGAAACCGGCATTCCGGGGTACGATGAACTGGATGCTGATTTCACAGGGGCCGTTTTCGAAGAAGCCGGCAAAATCGCCTCCGAAGTGTTGCAACCTTTAAACGAAATCGGTGACCGCGAAGGCTGTACATTGGAAAACGGCGTGGTGCGCACGCCCGAAGGGTTCAAAGCGGCTTTTGATCAGTTGAAAGAAGGTGGTTGGACCGCATTGGATTGCGATCCTGAGTACGGCGGCCAAGGCCTTCCCTATTTGATGAGCAGCGCCGTTGGCGAAATGATGTCTGCGTCCAACATGGCCTTTTCCATGTATAGCGGTCTAACGCACGGTGCTTACTCTGCAATTCACGCACACGGGTCGGACGAACAAAAGGCAAAGTATCTGCCCAAAATGGTATCATGCGATTGGACCGGCACCATGAACCTGACCGAGCCACACTGCGGGACTGATCTGGGCCTCATGCGGACCAAAGCCGAGCCTCAGGACGACGGCAGCTACAAAATCAGCGGCCAGAAGATCTTTATCTCAAGCGGCGATCACGACATGTCCGACAACGTGATTCACCTTGTGCTCGCCAAGATCGTTGGTGGCCCTGAAGGCATCAAGGGCGTGTCCTTGTTCATCGTTCCTAAGTTTATGGTGGAAGACGATGGCAGTCTTGGGCAGCGCAACGGCGTTTCCGTAGGCAGCATAGAAGAGAAAATGGGCATCCATGGCAATTCTACATGCGTTATGAACTATGATGACGCCACCGGATTTCTGATCGGGGATGAACACAAAGGCATGCGCGCCATGTTCACCATGATGAACGAAGCGCGTCTTGGCGTGGGCATGCAGGGCTACGCTCAAGCCGAAGTCGCATATCAAAACGCACTGGACTACGCGAATGATCGCCTGCAAGGGCGTGACGTGACGGGCACCAAGAACCCTGACGGCCCAGCGGACCCGTTGATCGTGCATCCCGATATTCGCCGCAATCTGATGGACCAGAAGTCTTTCGTCGAAGGCGCCCGCGCCTTCACCTTCTGGGGCGCGCACATGATCGACAAAGCCCATCGCAACTCTGATGAAGACGCAGAAGGGCTGATTTCACTGCTGACACCCGTTCTCAAAGGCTTCCTGACCGACAAAGGCTTTGAATATTGCACAGCCGCGCAACAGGTTTACGGCGGTCATGGCTACATCGAAGAATGGGGCATGTCCCAGTTCGCCCGCGATGCTCGGATTGCGATGATCTACGAAGGCGCAAACGGCGTACAAGCGCTTGATCTCGTCGGTCGTAAACTGGCGCAAGATGGCGGCAAGCACGTCATGGCCTTCTTTGATATGGTCAAAAACTACATCAAAGAAAACGCTGGCCAGAACGAAGATTTCGACCGTGATTTCCTTGAGCCTTTGAAGGCTGCGTCTAAAGACCTGCAAGCTGCTGGTATGTACTTCATGCAAAACGGAATGAAGAACCCAAACAACGCACTGTCTGGATCTTATGACTTTATGCACATGTTCGGACACGTTTGCCTTGGCCTAATGTGGGCCAGAATGGGCAAGGTTTCGCTAGATGCACTTGCAGGCGGGGCGACGGATACTGCTTTTTATGAAACAAAGGTTGCAACGGGCCGCTACTACATGGCGCGGCAATTGCCGAGCACGGCGTTGCACCTTGCGCGCATCGAAACAGGCGCAGACACGGTGATGGCGTTGGAGGCAGCAAACTTCTAAGCTACAGGTGTGGGCCAGAGCATGATCTGGCTCACACCAATTTTGAGGGGGATACCAAATGCCAAAACGGTTTAAACTGACACGCCGTTTTCCGGTCGCAATGACAGAAGACGGGTACCGCAAACTCAAAAAGTTTGCGGCAGAAGCCGGATTGGATGAGGGCGAGGCGCTTTCGTTTTTGTTTGAGAACTTCTCAAGCGTGATGAACGAGGAAAACTTGATTGCGCGGTTGCGCCTTTTCAACGCCGAGCTGGAGGAGCGAAAACGATGAAAAATCAGTATCTTGGCGTTTTGCTCAGCCTATGCATTTGGTGTACTCCGGCACATGCCGACGTTGCGTCCACGGCGCAGCATGCCGCATTGAGTGTTGCAGTAAATCAGTTTGAATCCGATTTTTTTGGGGGAGATTACGACGCCGTCGCGCGGGGTATTCCGCCCAAAATCATCACCCTTATCGCTGATCGATCCGGTATGGATCCCGCGGTCTTAAGAGGCATCGTCGCGGACCAAATGGAAACGACAATGCAGCAAGTCAAGCTGGAAGCCTACAGCATGAATAAGGATGAAGCCCAATGGGACAAAACCGAAATCGGACGTGCCTATGCGTTGGTGCCCACCCAGCTGCAGCTTCAATTGCCCGAGGGCCAGACAGCGCAAAGCAACACCTACACCCTCGCTTTTGAAGACGAGAAAGCCTGGTACTTGGTCCGCATAGACGACCTGCAGCAAGTCGAAATGCTGTCAGAAGCCTATCCGGATTTTAAGGGAATTTCGTTTCCCAAAGCCACTTTCAAAATTCTGGACTAACTCGGAAACCAATAGAGGAGACGCGCAAAGTGAAAGACATAGCCCCTGTGTTGTCCCCTTGGATGACCGAAGAACATCAAATGATTGCGGACATGACTGCCCAGTTCATCAATACGGAATGGGCGCCGCTGTTCGAGAAATGGCGCAAGCAAGGTGAAATGGACCGTTCCACTTGGCAACAGGCCGGAGAGCTCGGACTTTTATGCCCCTCGGTGCCGGAAGAATACGGCGGGGCCGGCGGTGATTTCGGGCACGAAGCCGCGATCTTGATTGAAGGTTCACGCGCGAATTTGGCCAGTTGGGGACATGCGATCCACTCTGGTATCGTGGCGCACTACATTCTTGAATACGGTACAGATGATCAAAAAGAACGCTGGCTGCCGAAAATGTGCACAGGCGAATTGGTGGGTGCGCTGGCGATGACGGAACCCTCTGCGGGGTCGGACGTCCAAGGCATCAAAACCCGCGCCATTCGTGACGGCAACAGTTACAAATTGACGGGTCAGAAAACCTTTATCACAAACGGGCAGCACGCGAACCTGATTATTGTGGCCGCCAAAACAGACCCATCTCAAGGGTCCAAAGGCACGTCTCTTGTTGTCTTGGAAACGGAAGGAGCCACCGGCTTTGCGCGCGGTCGGAACTTAGAAAAAATCGGCCTTCATGCGGCAGACACGTCGGAGCTTTTCTTCGACAACGTCGTGATTCCGCCAGAGAACATCCTGGGAACCGAAGAAAACCAAGGGTTCTACCAAATGATGCAGCAGCTTCCACAAGAACGCTTGATCATCGGCTGCGGCGCGGTTGGAGCGATGGAAGGAGCAGTGAGCCGGACTATTGAATACTGCAACGAACGCCAAGCATTTGGCGGACCTTTGACCCAGTTTCAAAACACACGCTTTAAACTGGCCGAATGTAAGACAAAGACAACGGTTGCGCGCGCCTTTCTGGACGCTTGCATCGCAGAACACCTACAAGGTGCGCTGACAGCCGACAAAGCTGCGATGGCAAAATACTGGCTGACCGACACCCAAGGCGAGGTCTTGGATGATTGTCTGCAACTGCACGGCGGTTACGGTTTCATGCAAGAATATGCAGTAGCCGAGATGTACGCGGACGCAAGGGTCCAACGCATTTACGGCGGCACCAATGAAATCATGAAGGAACTTATCTCTAGAAACTTGTAAAAAAGGAGCGCTCCGCGCGGGAGTATTTTTGGAAAAATGAAGAGCGAGTGCCCCTGCCACGGGACCACAGTCAATAGGACAGAGGCACCTTCACTTTTCACGGCCATCGGCTCTCCAGCCTGTACCGCCCGCAAATAGGAACATACCGAGACTTACAGATCGTTACCTGTTTTCATTTTCAAGAAATACTCAAACCCACATACCGTCACACAAGACCAACCTCAGAAAGTAGGCCAACTTATGTCCATCAAACTCTACTGCTTCGGCGAAAGCGGAAACGCTTACAAGGCGGCCCTAACGCTTGAGCTCTCTGAGACAGAATGGGAGCCCGTTTTCGTTGACTTCTTTAACGGAGAAGGTCGAAGCCCAGAATTCAAAGCAATCAATTCCATGGGCGAAGTTCCGGTGATGGTGGACGGCGACGTCACTCTGTCTCAGTCCGGCGTCATCCAAGACTATGTCAGCACCAAAAGTGGCAAACTGGGCGGGCGCAGCGCACATGAGCGACGCGAGATTTTGCGCTGGCAGTTTTGGGACAATCACAAAATGTCGTCAGTTGCAGGTATGACCCGTTTCTTGATGAATTTCCTGCCTGAAGACAAACGCCCCGCCGAGGTTGTCGCGTTCCACCAAGGCCGTCTCAAGTCCGCTTACAGCGTTCTAGAAGCGGAACTTGAGAGCAGTGAATGGTTGGTCGGTGATCGCATAACGACCGCCGACATTTCCTGCTGCGGGTACCTTTTTTACGAAGAGCCATTTGGGTTCGACCGTGCAGAATGGCCAAACATGGACGCTTGGCTGACCCGAATTTCCGAAACACCAGGGTGGAAGCACCCTTATGATCTTATGCCGCGCAAAGCCGCAGACGCTTAAATAGGAGCCTTACACATGACCGAAGCCTATATCTATGATGCCCTGCGCACGCCGCGCGGCAAAGGACGCAAGGACGGATCTTTGCATGAAGTAACAAGTCTGCGTTTGTCTGCGCTGACTTTGAACGCAGTCAAGGAACGTAACAACCTTGAAGGTCACGTCGTCGAGGACGTTATTTGGGGCAATGTGACCCAAGTTATGGAACAAGGAGGATGTCTTGCCCGCTCTGCGGTTCTTGCGTCCGACCTTGATGAGCGCATTCCGGGCCTTGCCATCAACCGCTTTTGCGCCTCTGGCATGGAGGCCGTGAACTTGGCCGCGAACCAGGTCAAAGGCGGCGCGGGTCAGGCCTATATCGCCGGAGGTGTTGAAATGATGGGTCGCGTTGCAATGGGCAGCGACGGCGCCGCGTTCGCCGTTGATCCGAGTCTCGCAATAGACAGCTATTTCGTCCCCCAAGGAATTTCCGCGGACATTATCGCCACCGAATACGGATTTACCCGCGATGAAGCCGATGCATTGGCAATGGAATCTCAACGCCGCGCCAAACAAGCTTGGGACGAAGGTCGTTTTGATAAGTCCGTTATCACGATCAACGACCAAAATGGTCTGCCTATTCTGGACAATGACGAATACATGCGGCCGCAGACAGATATGCAAAGCCTTGGCGGATTGAACCCAGCCTTTCAGGCGATGGGTGAGGTCATGCCTGGCTTTGATAAGATCGCCATGATGAAATATCCGCATCTGGAAAAGATCAATCACATCCACCACGCGGGCAACTCTTCGGGGATTGTGGATGGCGCAGCTGCTGTGTTGATCGGCAACAAGGAATTTGGTGAATCCCACGGCTTGAAGCCCCGCGCCCGTATTCGGGCAACCGCAAAGATCGGAACCGATCCTACAATCATGTTAACCGGTCCTGTCCCCGTCACCCAAAAAATTCTGGCCGACAACGGGATGGACATCAAAGACATCGACTTGTTTGAGGTGAATGAAGCTTTCGCGTCTGTTGTTTTGCGTTTCATGCAGGCCTTCGACGTGGACAATGAAAAGGTCAACGTCAATGGTGGCTCTATTGCAATGGGTCACCCGCTTGGGGCCACCGGTGCCATGATCGTCGGCACTTTACTGGACGAATTGGAACGTGCCGACAAAGAGGTAGGCCTAGCTACATTATGCATTGCCTCGGGCATGGGAGCAGCAACAATCATTGAACGGGTATAGTGCTATGAGCATGCCTCCTGAAATGACGGCCGAAGATGTGTTGAACTATACCTTGGACCGGACCGGCCAAGGTCTGGACACAAACGATTTTGATCTGTTTGCAACCCAGTTTGACCTTCCGCACCGCATTTCAACCTTCGAGGGGACAACTGTGTTGAACACCCCTGAAGAACTGGAGACCGTATTTGATGGCGTAATTGCCCATCGCAAATTCATTGGTGCGACAACCGTGATCCGACATGTCTTGTCTGCAAGCTACAAAACCCCGACGCATGTCGAAGGGGTCCACATGTCTCATGTCATGGCGGGCGAGTTGCGCATCAAGGAACCCTACCCCTCTTTCTCAATCATCAAATGGATCGATAGCAGCTGGAAGATCACTGCGAGCGACTATGCAATCGACCCTGATGACCCACAATCCGGCGTTCTGCTTGATCGCCCCACATTTACACAAGCCGCCACCCATGTGGCGTCGCGTAAGAACCAATAACCCTAAGCTGGCACGTATCTCGTGAAGCTCACTGAAAAGAGACACACATGACCGATTTCACAATGACCACCGACAAGAACGGCGTCGCCCTGATCACTTGGGATGTTGCCGCAAAATCCATGAATGTGATGAGCCTTGATGGCTTTGCGCTGCTTGACGGTATGATCGACGAAGCCCTCGCTGATGATGCTGTCAAAGGCATCGTTATCACATCCGCCAAGGACACATTCGCCGCCGGCATGGATTTGAATGTCATCGCAGAGATGAAAGAAACTGGCGGTGAAAACCCCGCAAAATCTGTCTTTGAAGGCGTCATGCAAATGCACGGCGTATTGCGCAAGATCGAACTGGCGGGCATGGATCCCAAAACCCAAAAAGGCGGCAAACCCATTGCAGCCGCCCTGCCCGGCACGGCACTTGGGATTGGATTGGAACTGCCCCTTTCCACGCATAGAATTTTCTGCGCCGACAACCCTAAAGCCAAGATCGGTCTTCCCGAAATCATGGTTGGCATTTTTCCTGGCGCTGGTGGCACAACCCGTTTGGTCCGAAAGATGGGCGCCATGGCTGCAAGCCCATTGCTGCTAGAAGGTAAGCTTAGCGCGCCTGCCAAAGCCAAATCCCTTGGGATCATCGACGAAGTTGTAGATGACCCTGTTGCCGCCGCCTCGGCTTGGGTTTTGCAAGCGACCGACGCTGATCTGGTCAAACCTTGGGATGCGAAGGGCTACAAGATGCCAGGTGGCACACCTTACCACCCTGCGGGTTTCATGACATTTGTTGGTGCATCCGCGATGGTCAACGGAAAAACCCAAGGGGCTTTCCCTGCGCCCAAAGCCTTGCTGTCGGCGGTATATGAAGGCGCAATGGTGCCCTTTGATACGGCCATCAAGATCGAGGCCCGTTGGTTTACCAATGTTCTGATGAACCCGTCCTCTGGCGCGATGATCCGGTCTTTGTTTATCAACAAGGAAGCCCTTGAGAAGGGTGCCGTGCGCCCTGAAGGCGTCGAAGACCAGCGCGTCAAAAAGGTTGGCGTCATGGGCGCCGGTATGATGGGAGCAGGGATTGCACTTGTTTCCGCTATGGCTGGCATTGAGGTCGTGCTGATCGATCAGAAACAAGAAAGCGCAGACAAAGGCAAAGCCTACGTCGAGGACTATCTGGACAAAGGCATTGCCCGTAAGAAAGGCACACCCGAAAAGAAAGAACAGGTTCTTGGTCTCATCAATGCAACAACTGAGTATGACGCACTGAAGGATGCAGACCTGATTATCGAAGCCGTCTTTGAAGACATGGGCGTCAAGGCTGAGGTCACCAAAAACGTCGAAGCTGTCATCCCAGCCGATTGCATCTTTGCTTCCAATACCTCGACGCTGCCCATCACTGAATTGGCCAAAGCTTCGTCGCGGCCTGAGCAGTTTATTGGCATCCATTTCTTCAGCCCCGTTGAAAAAATGTTGCTGGTCGAAATCATCAAAGGCAAGGCAACTGGTCCGCGGGCCGTCGCCAAAGCCTTGGACTATGTGCGTCAGATCAAAAAGACCCCAATCGTGGTCAATGACGCGCGGTTCTTCTATGCGAACCGGTGCATCATTCCATATGGCAACGAAGCCGCGCGCATGGTCACTGAAGGCGTCGCACCTCAATTGGTCGACAATGCCGCCCGCCAACTTGGCTTCCCTGTGGGACCGATCCAACTGGGTGACGAGACTTCAATCGATTTGGGCGTTCGCATTATGAAAGCCACGAAAGCTGCAATGGGCAACGCCTACCCAGCTTCCGAGGCCGATGATCTGATCGTCTGGATGGAAGAAGAAGGTCGCTTGGGTCGCAAGGCCAAGGCCGGTTACTTCAACTACGACGAAAAAGGTAAACGCACCGGCTATTGGAAAGGCGTGCACGACCGCTATCCGTTGGCTGAGGAACAACCGGACCTGCAAGACGTGCAAGATCGCTTGATGTTCGCCCAAGTGCTAGAAGCAGTGCGCGCACTCGAAGAAGGCGTGCTTGAAGACATCCGTGAAGGCGACGTTGGCGCAATCTTGGGTTGGGGCTTTGCACCTTGGTCCGGTGGACCGTTCAGCTGGCTGGATATCTTGGGTGCGCCTTACGCTGCACAACGCTGTGATGAGTTGAGCGCGAAGTATGGTGCACGCTTCGATTGCCCGGCATTGCTGCGCGAAATGGCCGACAAGAACCAGACTTTCTACGGACGGTTCGGCGTTCAAGAAAAAGCGGCCTAAACCACCGACGTTACGATAAAAAAAGCCCTCACCGATGCTGCTCGGTGAGGGCTTCTTGTTGCACAGTCAGAGGGGGGCAATGACTATGCGACGGCGGTGTGGATTTGTCCTGCGCCATGCAATTTCGAACGTGCGACCATCTGGTCTTCGAACATCATGCATTCGACAAGAAAGACGGCATCTGGCAGGCTCAACACGTCATATGCGCCTTCGGATGGGGCTTGATCGCTGACAAGGCACGACGCCTTGGGGCAATACATCAGCAACCCGCCCTCAACGTAGATGACTTGTTCTTGCGCGAAAAAGAGCGTCACGATTTCAATGGGATGAGTTGGTGGCGTGCGGTAAATGCCACGTAGACCTTCCATAACCATCGCAGGAATAACTGCAAACGGGTCGCCATGCGCATCTTCAGCAGCGTCACATTCGATCATGATGCCCTGATCCGGCAATATGGTCATATCGCAACGATTGCCCAATGCGCCTTGCGGCACAACGACCGGCCAACTGCGTGGCATTTCATGAGAATCCGTGACCCACATGATGTCGCGCCGAATTTCGACCACAGTCTGCATGGCATTGTCGAAGGTCAAAACCTTGTCGCCGACTGCGAGTGTATCAACTGTTCGCCATCCAAGGTTGGAGGCCACATGTGTTCCACTGAGAAGCCCGTGTGAAGAAGCTCCGGTTTGTCCTTTGCCCATAACAGGCGTCGAGGATTTCAACGTGGTAATGATATCTTCAGTATGTGTTATCGTCATCTTGTCCATCTCCCCAGATGTGAAAGCAGCTGTGTCGCCGCTTCCGGTAGCAGTTGGACTATCTAAAGGTGATTCCTTTGGTCGTGATTGGTCAGAACCATGGCGGAATTGGGGCACTGTTTCCCAATTCAGCGGTAATGCGGGTTGTTTGGCTGCGATTTGTGACCCTAATGGAACCAAAGTAAGGCCCGATTGCCCAAGTTGGTTAACGAGACCGTGAAGCGATGATGATCCCAGCCGTGGCAATCAGTGCGATCCCAACACCCTGCAAAGCCCCTAAGTATTGACCGAAAAGAATAAACGCAAAGAGTGGCCCAAATATCATAACTGAGTATTCGTAAACGGCGACTTGGCTCACCTCGCCCAATTGGTAGGCCTTGGTTAACAACCCGACGCCCGCGACGGAGCCTACGGCCTGCAGCAATACGATTGGCACAGCTTCCCACATCGGCCACACAAGCGGCCGCAATAGAAACCCGTCTGCACCTGAAGGTACGGCTGGATCAACCCATCCCAACACGAGCAGCATGACGCCCCCGATAGCGCCTTGAAGCACCATCAAACCCATAAGCATAACGAGCGTTTGCTCGCCCTCACACAGCGAACGGGTGGCGACGCTACCCAACGCATAGAAAAAACCGCCCGCAACTGGCATAAGCAAAACCCAAGACAGGTTTGCGGGATCGGGATTCAACACAAAGAGAATTCCTGCGAACCCCATCAAAACCGCAATGACCCGCCACGGCCCAATTTTGACGCCACGCCAGAAAACCGAGATCAACAGCACAAAAATCGGGGACGTAAACAACCCCGCCAAAGACTGGGCAATCGGCATGAACGCCAGCGACCCAAAGTAAAACAGCATCGCCACTGTTATCAGCAGTGATCGCACTCCCACTGCCCATAGCCGGACCGGACGCAGCGATCCAAATCCAATCTTTGAAAGCAACACGATCAAAACTATGGCGGGGATGGTTCGAGCAAGCTGAAACTGCCAAAGGCTGATCTGGCCCGCTATGACCGCCACATAGTTGTCGATGAATCCAATAAGGATCATCCCCCCTATCATACAGGCGGCGGCCTTTAGCGGTTTGGTTTCGATTTCTGCGTTCATCACTCTTTTCTTTCCCTCGAACGCTGCCCATAGTTCTGTCCCAAGACCGACAAAAGCCACGTTTTTCTGGGAGGATGTTCAATGGGCTGGATGGCAGACGAAACAGGGCTCGACAAGTGCGATGCCAACTATGTTCCTTTGACACCGCTGTCGCATTTGCGCCGCGCGGCACTGGTTTTCCCCGACCATCTGGCTGTCGTCTATGGCAGTCACCGCAAGACCTACGCCGAATACCATGACCGATGCACACGGCTCGCATCGGGGCTTGCAGCGATGGGGGTCGCGCCCGGTGATGTGGTCGCGACCTTGATCCCGAACTTGCCTGCACAAGCAGAAGCCCACTTTGGTGTCCCCGCCTGTGGCGCAGTCTTGAACACAATCAACATGCGGCTCGATGTGGACACGGTTGCCTATATCTTTGACCATGGAGGTGCGAAAGTTGTGCTGGCCGACACACAGTTCGTCGCGCTAGCCGAGGCGGCCATGGAAAAGATGGACGGCCCGAAACCAAAGCTGATTGAAGTGCCAGATCCAGAAGCTGGATTGCCCGCAACTGGTCGTCATCCCACATATGAAGATCTGCTCGCCGATGCGGACAACAGCTTTGACTGGATAATGCCGTCAGATGAATGGGAGAGCATATCGCTGAATTACACTTCAGGTACGACTGGCCGTCCCAAGGGCGTCGTCGCCCATCATCGCGGATCTTACCTGATGACCATGGGCACTGTGATCAGCTGGCGGATGGTCCTGCATCCTGTCTATCTGGCCATTGTGCCGCTGTTTCATTGTAACGGGTGGAACCATACATGGATGATGCCTATGCTCGGCGGAACACTTGTGTGCTGTCGTGATGTGACGGCACCGGCCATATACAATGCAATCGCGGACGAAGGCGTCACTCATTTCGGAGGCGCACCGATTGTGCTGAATATGATCGTTAACGCCCCTGATGACCAACGTCGCGCCTTTGATCACACGGTCGAAGTTTTCACCGCCGGCGCACCCCCTGCCCCTGCAACTTTAGGCAAGATCGAACAGCTCGGGTTTCATGTCACGCAGGTCTACGGATTGACGGAAACCTACGGCCACGTGACCGAGTGTTTGTGGAAGGACGACGGCTGGAAAGACATCAGCACCGATGAAAAGGCTGCGATGAAGGCCCGCCAAGGGGTAGCCTTGCCGATGATGGAGCACATCACCGTCATGTCCGATGACATGAAACAGATAGATCAGGACGGAACAGCCCAAGGTGAGATCGTCATGCGCGGGAACGCTGTGATGAAGGGATACTACAAGAACCCTGAAGCGACCGCTGAATCTTTCAAGGGCGGATATTTCCATTCCGGTGATATCGCCGTGCAACATCCTGATGGCTACATTCAGATCGCAGATCGCGCGAAAGACATCATCATTTCAGGCGGTGAGAACATCTCATCCGTTGAAGTCGAAGGTGTACTTATGGGCCACGACGCCGTGTCTCTGGCGGCGGTCGTTGCCAAACCGGATGACAAATGGGGCGAAGTGCCGTGCGCCTTTATTGAATTGAAAGACGGAGAAAGCGTCGACGCGGAAGAGCTTATCGCCTTTGCGCGATCGAAGCTGGCGGGGTTCAAAACACCGAAAACCGTCGTTTTTGAGGAGCTTCCCAAAACCTCAACCGGAAAGATCCAAAAGTTCGAACTGCGCAAGAAAGCAAAGACGCTCGGCTCTTGAAGTGTGGCGTCATTGGCCGCATGATTAAGCACACATAATCATGCGGCAGAGCAGGCCCAATTCAGAATGACAGCACTCAGCGAATATGATCGGCTCGAGGCCAGCGGCCTTTGGCGCGCGCGCGCAGACGATCAAAGACTCGAGGTTATTCTATCGTTGGGCCATGCGACTTTGGTTATCACAGACACCAAAGAACGGCATCTGGCCCATTGGTCCATTCCGGCGATCACTCGGGTGAACCCCGGTCAGTTTCCGGCACTGTACTTTCCAGAGGGCGACGAAGACGAAACGCTGGAGCTTGCTGAAAATCAGTCTGAAATGATCGAAGCGATTGAACGGATCCGTTCTGCCGTGGCCCGCAGCCGCCCGAAACCGGGGCGTGTCCGGTTGATTGGCAGTCTCGCCTCCGTCGCGGTCGTCGCTGGCCTTGCGATCTTCTGGCTGCCGAAAGCTGTGCTGAATCATACTGTTTCAGTCGTACCGACGGTGTACCGCCAAGCCATAGGGCAGGCCCTTTTGGACAGGATAGAGCGGGTCGCAGGTGCCCCATGTGATGACCGTATAGGCAGCGCCGCCCTTCAAACGCTGAGCGCACGATTGGGTGGTCCAAAACTTGTGATCATGCCCGCAGGCGTCAAAGACAGTTTGCGTCTGCCTGGGGGCTTTACGCTGCTCAACCGCGCCTTGATCGAAGACTACGAAGAACCGGACGTTGCAGCGGGTTATGTCCTTGCAGAACAAACCCGCGCCCGAAGCCATGATCCGCTCTATGACCTGCTCAAAACCAGCGGAACGCGCGCGAGCTTTCGGATGTTGACGACTGGCAAACTGAAAGAGACCACACTTGATGCCTATGCTGAAACAGTCTTGATCGCAGAGCGGCCTGAGATCGAAGAAGACGCGCTTTTGGCCAGCTTTGAAGCCGCACGCACCCGCTCAAGCCCTTATGCATATGCGCTCGACATAACGGGCGAGGCAACAGCGCGACTTATTGAAAACGATCCAATGAAGGCAGAGCCCGTCGTGCCCCTGATGGACGACGCAGATTGGGTGCGCCTGCAAGGTATTTGCGGTGGTTGAGTTGGGCCAAACTATTTGCGGGTAAATGCATCCGAATAGCCCGCGCGTCGCACTTGCGTCAAAGCCCGGCTTGTTTGGCTTGGGTTTGCGAAAGGCCCTGCGAGAACGATCTGCATCGCTTGCCCTTTTCGGGTTAGCTTCCCAATGCGCACCGGCAACCCCATGCGCTGTAGTTTTTGCGCCGTCGCGCGTGCATTGGCTGCTTTGCCAAAAGTACCGACCTGCACGTAGCCGCGCCCATTGATCGCTTCACCAACACGGGCCGCCGGTTCTGACTTTGTCGAAACCGTCGGTTTCAACTGCACCACTTGACCTTGCGGAGCAGTTTGAGTTTGCGCGTAGTTGTGGACGATCACCTCACCCGTTTGAACGGGGCCAGTTTGGCGCAGTGTGCGGGGCAAAGTGCTTGTCCAGACTTGCTTCGTTGCGGCATAGCCTTTCAATGTACCTTCAGCGCGGCGTGGGTTCAGACGGTCATCGCTCCATGCCAGCTTGTAGCCCTTGGGCACAACGGTCGCTTGGGTGTGTTGACGGGCCTCATAAACGTGACGCGGCACAACGCGGGTGCCTGCAGAAACAGAGGCTGTCGCGTCCCGTCCCTTCCGTACCATTGGTGCCGGCGCGGCAGGAGACGCCACTACGGTCGACGCCACAGTCGGAAGCGGCTTGCGCACGGTGCGCTTTGTGGGCGCGGGTTTTGGTTCCGCTGCCGCAGGCACCGCGGCCGTTTCTATGGTGATCTGTTCTGGTGCAGCTGCTGGGGTTACGGGTGCAGGGCTGGCGGCAGCGGTCCCGCCATTGGTCGGTTGAAACCCGCAAACTGCTTTGCGGTCACGACTGACCCGGGGCACCCAAGTCACGTTTCCATCGATACCTGCGCGAATAAAGACACAGCCCTTGCTGTCTACATACTGACTGCCTTTGTAGCTGGCGGGTGGGAACTCAGCAGGGACCCCTTGAGCCAATACAAACGTACCCGAAAAAACAAAGGCAGAAATCAAAAGTGTAGTGCGCATAGAACCAGTCCCCACAAGATGTGGAACAAATCTGCCTCAACCCAGCCCCCAAGTCTAGCGAGGCTTCGGAGTTATCCACCGCTTTATTTGGTTCCGAACATCCGATCGCCCGCATCCCCGAGACCTGGCACGATATAGCCGATCGAATTCAGCTCTTTATCCACAGCCGCTGTCACAATCGGCACATCTGGGTGGGCCTCTTGCATGCGCGCGATTCCCTCAGGCGCGGCAAGCAGGCACAAAAAGCGAATATTTGTGGCGCCCGCCTCTTTCAGCAAGTCAATGGCCGCGACAGACGAATTGCCCGTTGCCAGCATGGGATCGACCGCAATCACCAACCTGTCTTCAAGCGCGTCGGGCAGCTTGCAATAGTATTGCACCGGCTGGAGCGTTTCTTCGTCTCTGTACAGCCCCACGAAACCAACACGGGCGGATGGGATAAGCTCTAGCACGCCGTCCAAAAGCCCGTTGCCTGCCCGTAGGATAGAAATCAGCGCCAGCTTCTTACCGTCCAGCACAGGCGCATCCATTTCCTGCATCGGGGTGTCGATCTTGCGAGTGGTCAATGGCAAGCCCCGCGTAACCTCGTAAGCCAAGAGCTGACTAATTTCGCGCAGCAACTGCCGAAAGACGGCTGTTGATGTCGTCTTTTCGCGCATCAAAGTCAGTTTGTGTTGTACGAGCGGGTGGTCAACGACGATCAAGCTTTCAGACATTTGCATTCTCCTTGGGGTCAAGTCTTTGTCGCCGGAACGGGCCAGTGCTTCAAGGGGGTGTGACGCCAAGATGCATTGCAACAAGGGCTGCAACATCGACCATCCCAATATGTCCAAGCTCCCCGTGGCCTTTGCCAGCAACCAGTACCGGCACCCGTTCGCGTGTATGGTCCGTGCCAGTCCATGTTGGGTCATTCCCATGGTCTGCGGTCAGAACCAGCAAATCTCCGTCCTTTAGCTTAGGCAGGAGCCGCCCTAGTTCGGCATCAAACCATTCCAGCGCTTTGGCATATCCAGACACATCACGGCGATGTCCATACAGGCTGTCAAACTCAACAAAGTTGGCGAATGTCAGGCTTCCAGCCGGCGCTTCTTCGACTTGGCGATGCAGGTCAACCATAAGATCCACGTCCGCCCCTTTAGCGACGGTATCAATCCCCTGCATTGAAAAGATGTCGCCAATTTTGCCAATCGCATGAACCGCGCCACCTGCTTTCTGCACCCAATCGGTCAAAACAGGCGCGGGCAATGCCATCGCATAATCGCGTCGGTTGGGAGTGCGGGTAAAGCCGGTTGCTTCGGTTCCAACGAAAGGGCGCGCAATAACGCGTCCAACTTTCATCTCATGCAACTCCGGAGCGAGAGCCTCACAAAGCGCATAAAGCCGATCCAACCCGAAACTGTCTTCGTGGGCCGCGATCTGGAATACGCTGTCAGCAGAGGTATAACAAATCGGCCAGCCCGTCCGCATATGCTGGGCCCCAAGGTCTTCAATAATTGCGGTACCAGGCGCATGACAGTTGCCAAGAATGCCTTCTGTTCCAGTGGCGGTTTTCACGATCTCAATCAGGTTGTCAGAGAATGAGTGATCTGCGTCCGTGAAATAATGCCAGTTCCAAGGAACCGGCAAACCGGCGAGTTCCCAATGCCCCGAAGGCGTATCCTTGCCTTTGGAAACTTCAGTGGCAGCCCCCCAAAGTCCCCCTGATGGTGGCGGTAAATCCGTCTTTAGACCAGAGGCCAGTTCAACCGCTGCCCCCAATCCCAGGCGGGACAGATGCGGGACGTTCAATGGGCCTGCACGACCGTTTTCAGCCTTACCCGTTGCGCAGGCCAATGCGATGTGCCCGACAGTGTTGGCGCCTATATCTGGAACACCATCATTGAAAAACTGATCTGCATCCGGCGCACCGCCAATGCCCACACTGTCCAAAACGACCAAAAACGCTCGACCTTTTGGCATGTCAGGTGATCCGTTCGTGAATAAGGCTGGGGGTACGGGTCGGACGCGGGCCGATTTCGATCGCGGCGCGTAAGGCAGCGACCGCACCGTCAGCAGCACTTTCACGCGCGGCATGCACACGGGCCAAGGGCTGCCCAGCTTCTATCTTCGCACCCAGTCTAACAACATCCGACAGACCTACTGAGGGATCAATTTGATCCCCCTCGACCTGACGGCCTCCACCTAAGGCAACGACAGCGAGCCCTAAGGCTTCGCCATCAATGGCTGTGACATATCCGGCCTCCGTCGATTTTGCTTCACGGATGACGGTCGCCTCTGGCAGGAACCGTTGCCAGTTCTCGACAAACTGAACAGGACCACCCATCGCAGCGATCATTTTGCCAAAGACTTCAGCGGCTTTGCCCGACACAATCGCCTCGCGTAGGGCAGCACTGCCCATATCTTGGGTTGGCGACAGTTTTGCCCCGGCCATCAACGGACCACCGAGGGCGGCGCAAAGCTCGACAATCGGTTCGGACCCGTCAGCGCCAGTTAAAACCTGCATGACCTCCGCCACCTCAAGTGCATTGCCTAGTGAAGGCACTACAGGCTGGTGCATGTCTGTGATCAAAGCAGTGGTAGGACAGCCAGCCGCGTTTGCTGTATCAGTAAGCGCCTGCCCAAGAGCGCGGGCAGAGGCGATGTCTTTCATGAAGGCTCCACTGCCAATTTTCACATCCAGAACAAGGCCCTGCAATCCTGCAGCAAGTTTTTTGGACAGGATCGACGCCGTGATCAGATCAAGGCTTTCGACCGTAGATGTGACATCGCGCACCGCATACAGACGGCGATCCGCAGGAGCGATATCCGCCGTCGCGCTGACGATGGCACAGCCCGTCTGGCGCACAACATCATGAAATTGACCGGCATCAAGTTCAGTGCTTAACCCCGGGATCGCATCTAGCTTATCAAGTGTACCGCCTGTGTGGCCTAATCCACGACCCGAAATCATCGGTACATAGGCACCACAAGCCGCAAGAGCAGGCGCCAAAATCAAGGACACGCAATCCCCGACCCCACCGGTTGAGTGTTTGTCGAGCACCGGTCCATCAAGCGCCCATTCCAAAGTTCTGCCGCTGTCACGCATGGCAAGCGTCAAGGCCGCGCGACCTGATTTGCCCAAAGACCCCATGCAAATCCCCATTGCGAAGGCACCGGCTTGGGCATCGCTAATGGACTGATCGGCCAGACCTTGCGCAAACCATGCGAGTTCATCTGCGTCCAGCGTTTGGCGCTGACGCACCTTGGAAAGGATCATACGCACATCCATCTGCGCTTAGTCCTGCATGTGATCTGGGGTGAATGCACCCGGCAGCAGCTCACCCAACGTCGCGCGTTGTTCAACTCCGCCAGTAGTGGCCATTGTGACAATCACTTCGGAAGCTCCGAATTCAGCCAGTTTCTGGCGACAGCCACCGCAAGGCGTGACAGGCATCGGACTGCCCGCAATCACGTAAACTTCGATCAACTCGGTTTCGCCTGATGCGATCATAGCGGCAATTGCGCCTGCTTCAGCGCAGGTACCTTCAGGATAGGCCACGTTTTCGACATTACACCCTGCATAGATGATGCCTGATGCGCCGCGTACAGCCGCCCCGACTTGGAAGTTCGAATAGGGTGCATAGGCCTTTTCACGAACATCACTAGCCGCTTGTTTCATCGACATCAGAGATTTCCTTCGATGGTTTCAAATGCACCAGGCAGTGAGACTTCCAGCAATTCCAAATCGACGGACGCATCGCTGTAGCGGGTGAGCATACCCGGCGGGATCACAAAAGCATCCCCTGCTTCAAGTTGAACGGCATCATGGCCGTCGCCTTCCAACGTCATTGTGCCTTCCATGACGAAGGTAAACAGAATGTCTGTGGAGTGCTTTGTCCATGTTGGACTGCCCTCTCCGGCGCGGAACACATTCACACCAGCCACATCTTTTGTGTTTTTCGCAATGGTCGTGTCGCGAGATACGAAGCCTTTCAAGCGCGAGGGTTCCCAAATGGCGTCCTTCACCTGATTGAACACAAACCGCTGCCCCTCCCATTCTCGATCTGGCTGCAGATCAGGCGTTGGTAATTCCATGTCATGGTCAATTTCTGTCACATGTTCAGCAGGGACACCGATCTCAATGACTTCGACGTTGTCTGAGGCCACCAGCACGCGATGTCTGATCTCGGGGGGCTGGATAAAACAATCACCTGCGGTCAAACGCATCGGGGGTCCTTGGTCTTCATAGACAACATCGACCCATCCCTTGTAGCAGAAAATCAGCTGAAACCCGACGCGGTGAAAGTGCACCATGTCCGGCACAGGGCCGCCATCAGGAATACGGATGTGGCTGGCGATAATGGATCCGCCCAACCTGTCTGGGATCAAGTCGCGATAATGCATGCCCGCGCGTCCGATAACCCAAGGTGCCTGTTCTTTAAGACGGCGCACGACAAACCCATGTTGCGTCGGCGGCATGACCACGGGCGGTGCCAGTGGTGCGATTTCGATGCGCGTCCCGTTTGGTGCTGTAATTTCTGTTTTGCCACCAGCAATCAGCACGGGATCATCCGCCAGAATGCGCAAAACACCCGGCGGCACATCGGCCCCTTTGCGAATACGCAGCCGACAGCCTAGACCTGAAAATACCGCCTCGGTCGGATCATCTGCAGGGAAAATCTCATCCATCCGCATTCCGAGTGTCTTTGTATAGAACGGAATGTCGTCCCGCAGTTCTTGCGTGGGCAGCAGAATTTCCGCTTTGATGTTTTGCATTTTGAGCCGCCCCAGACGTCACGTTTGTTTCTGCGCCGACTGTCTGCTTTTGAGGTTAATTTTGCAAGTCATGGGCGGGTTGAATTTCCCGTCTTTCGCGCTTGGAAACCCTGTAAAGGGAGTATTTCTGAAAGGGTAAAGACGCCTTTGCCTTGCCCTTCCCTACCGCAGCCGCATAAAACGGGGATCAGTATCAATCCAAGGAGAACACGCAGTGGGATATTCAGAGGTATATGACAGCTGGAAAGCTGATCCCGAGGCGTTTTGGATGGAAGCAGCCAAAGCGATTGATTGGACCACTATGCCAAGCAAAGCGGTTTTCGATGAGAAGGCCCCGTTTTACGAATGGTATGCAGATGGAATGGTCAATGGCTGCCATAACGCGGTTGACCGACACGTTGAGGCGGGCAGAGGCGATCAAGTCGCCATTATTCACGACAGTCCGATAACGGAGTCCGTTTCAAAGATCACCTACGCTGAATTAAAGACGCGGGTGGCTTCATTGGCCGGAGCACTGCGCGCGCAAGGTGTTGAAAAAGGTGATCGTGTGATCATCTACATGCCAATGGTTCCCGAAGCGCTGGAGGCAATGCTGGCCTGCTCTCGTATTGGGGCCGTTCATTCCGTTGTGTTCGGAGGTTTTGCGGCGAATGAACTGGCTGTTCGGATTGATGACTGCACACCAAAAGCCATCATCGCCGCCTCCTGTGGTTTGGAACCGGGTCGGGTTGTAAAGTACAAACCGTTACTTGATGGCGCTATAGAATTGGCTGAACACAAGCCTTCATTCTGCGTCATTTTACAGCGTGAACAAGAGCTTGCAGAGCTTACTTTAGATCGTGACCTGGATTGGAACGACTTTCAAAAAGATGTCGCTCCAGCAGAATGCGTACCTGTTGAGGGAAATCATCCGGCCTATATTCTCTATACGTCCGGCACGACAGGAGCCCCCAAAGGCGTAGTGCGCGCAACGGCTGGCCATCTGGTTGCGCTTAACTGGACGATGAAGAACATTTATGGCGTGGAGCCGGGCGAGGTTTTCTGGGCCGCATCGGATGTCGGCTGGGTCGTGGGACATTCCTACATTTGCTATGGTCCATTGATCCACGGCAACACGACCATCGTCTTTGAAGGCAAACCCGTTGGAACTCCGGATGCAGGGACGTTCTGGCGTGTCATTGAAGATCACAAGGTCACTTCATTCTTTACCGCACCAACCGCGATCAGAGCGGTCAAACGTGAAGACCCCAAAGGTACGTTCATCGACAAGTACGATCTTTCGAGCCTTAGGGCGCTTTACCTAGCTGGTGAGCGTGCCGATCCCGATACCGTTCAATGGGCGATGGATCAGTTAAAGGTGCCAGTCATCGATCACTGGTGGCAAACGGAAACCGGTTTTTCAATCGCCGCCAACCCGATGGGGATCGAACCTTTGCCGATCAAGATCGGATCGCCGTCAGTGCCGATGCCCGGGTACGATATTCAGATTTTAGATGAAACAGGCCATCCCATGCCCAAAGGCGAGCTGGGTGCCATCGCCATCAAGCTGCCATTGCCGCCCGGCACCCTTCCAACGCTTTGGAACGCGAGCGACAGGTTTGTAAAATCTTATCTAACCACCTTCCCCGGCTATTATGAGACCGGTGATGCCGGTATGATGGACGACGACGGGTATCTGTACATCATGGCGCGCACGGATGACGTGATCAATGTTGCGGGTCATCGCCTGAGCACAGGTGGAATGGAAGAGGTTTTGGCCAGTCATGCAGATGTCGCCGAATGTGCCGTTATTGGCGTAACCGACACCTTGAAGGGCCAATTGCCGATGGGGTTTGTCTGCCTGACCACGGGGGTCAACCGACCGCATGAGGAAATATCCGCGGAATGTGTGACTTTGGTCCGCGACAAGATTGGTCCAGTTGCAGCTTTCAAGCTGTGCCTTGTTGTCGAACGGTTACCCAAGACCAGATCCGGGAAGATCTTGCGCGGCACAATGGTGAAGATCGCAGATGACGAAGCTTATAAGATGCCTGCCACAATCGATGACCCCGTCGTGCTTGACGAACTGCAAGAAGCGATGCGCAAGATTGGATATGCTGGCGCCGGGTGAGTTACCGTTTTTGAGTATTTGTAAAAGGGTAAAGCCGGGGCATTAGTCTTTTGGTGGCAGGGTTTCGTCTTGGTTCGGGACCAGCCCATACGGCTTTGCAATGTCCCATACGTGTTGGGGCACCATGTTTTTCATTTTTGCAGCGGCTTCTCGGCGCAGGTGAATGATCGTTTCTGCGGATTTCATCTCAACCCGCGTGCGGGCAAATTCCAGCCCTCTTGGCCCTGTTCTCGGCATGAGCCAACTCACAATGGGTCGAACCCAATCAGGCATACGACGCAATGGCAGCCCTCCTGCTGCTCGCTCTGTGTTGGCGATGAAGCCTTTGACTGCGCTGGCCCGTTTCCCTTTGCTGCCAACAGGTTGCAGATGGATCTGATCGCCCAAGAGGTCGAAGATTTCTTGCCCCCGGGCGTTGCGCACAAGCACCCATTGATCCCCCTGTCCGCCCATGTATCCCACTGTGATGTCGGCCAAAGCATTGGTGTAATCCACACATGTCCGGCAGGTCAGCGGAAAAAAGTCTGGCGCCAGATCGGATATAGGCAGTTGCAAAAAGGGTATCAGCTTCTCGCTTCCATCCTTAAACCGCAGTTCGACATGATAGTCGGCGCGGAATTCGAGGTAGGTAATGGTTTCTGGCGCCTCGGACAGCAGCCTCAGAAAGGTGTGGAAATTCTCGGTTGTCGTATTGTCGGAACAGGGTGTGCCAATCACATAGATCGCATCAAACCCAAGCTCTTTCTCCAAGGCCCTCAAAGCGTAAATCTGGCATGGGATGCCGATCACAGCTAAGCGTTTGAAGCCTTGCGATTTTGCTGTTTCCAGCAGCGCGAGCAAGGGCGCGTACCCCATTCGCATCCCACGTACCTGTGCCATGTCGGCCGGATCGGTCACCAGAACAGGCAGAGGTTTCCACGTGTCTTCTGGGTCGGGTGCGACAGTCAAAACTGCATCAACGGCTTTTGTTTCCAGAAGCTTAGCGCCTAGGCTTGTTGTTATGCCTGTCCACTGCGCGCCGGTTTTGGGTTGCTTCAGGCGTGCTTGATGCATCGCTAGGATAGGGCCAAAGAAGAGCTCATCCCCTTCGGCGCGGGTGCGCCCATGGACTTGGGTTTCAAGTGTCGGATAATCAGGTTTGATAAACTGGCACGCCCGCCCACATGCTTTTGGATCGGAAGACCGCGAGATCCCGCAATCTGTACAAAGCTCTCGGGGTGCAGCTGCAGGAGGTTCGGTGAATTTGATCATATCCGGTTCGCGGTCAGTTAAACTGTTCGCTTATCAAGCGCTCTTCCAACCCGTGTCCGGGATCAAAGAGAATGCGATGGGTGATTGAAGGTTCCGAGCGCACTTCGACCGAGACGACATTCTGTACAGAATTCCCATCTGCATCAGCCATCACAGGCCGTTTTTCAGGCTCGTTCACATCAAAGCGCACGTTCACGCGTTTGGGCAACAATGCCCCCCGCCACCTACGGGGTCGAAACGCAGCAACTGCAGTTAGGGCCAGAACATCCGACCCAATAGGCAAAATCGGCCCGTGTGCTGAGTAGTTGTAGGCCGTCGACCCAGCTGGCGTTGCAACGAGCGCACCATCGCAGACCAGTTCATCCATGCGCACACGATCGTCGATGGTTATCTTCAGTTTTGCCACCTGCGGACCTGCCCGCAACAAAGAAACTTCGTTGATAGCGAGCGCGAAATGCTCAACCCCATCTGCATCGATTGCTGTCATGGCCAGCGGGTTAATTTCGGCTTCTTCGGCGTCTTCAAGCCGATCGTTCAGATCCAACGGGTTGTAATCATTCATCAAAAATCCGATGGTCCCCCTGTTCATCCCATACACCGGCGCAGGTAGGCTTTGGGTATCGTGAAGCGTTTGGAGCATGAATCCGTCACCACCCAGAGCAACGATTACGTCTGCCTGGTCAAGCGGGACATTCCCGTAAAGGGTCACCAGTTTCTTGTGCGCTTTTTGAGCGATCTCTGTTGGACTGGCCGCGAAAGCAATCTTGGACGGCATCTGGTTTCCTGTTCCGGTCGTTTCGTTCCGAAAGAACCACATAATTTCCACAACCGCCAGCTTTGCCGTGCTAAACACTGGAATAGTCGCTTTACACTCTTTCCGATGGGGCTAGTTTCCGATAGGAAATTCACCGAACGACCCACATTTTGAGATCGGAGCCCTGCCATGAACGCCCCTCACCGCGCCCCTGGATTTTTCACTGAAACCCTTGCAAAGAGCGATCCCGAACTGTTCGGTTCTATCACCTCGGAACTCGGACGCCAGCGGGATGAGATCGAATTGATCGCATCTGAGAACATCGTGTCCGCGGCGGTCATGGAGGCTCAAGGGTCTGTGATGACAAATAAATACGCCGAAGGATATCCAGGCCGACGTTATTATGGCGGGTGCCAATACGTTGATATCGCAGAAAACCTTGCGATTGAACGCGCATGCAAACTGTTCAACTGCGGCTTTGCAAATGTTCAACCAAACTCAGGGTCACAGGCAAACCAAGGCGTGTTTCAAGCGCTTTTGCAACCGGGTGATACCATCTTGGGGATGTCTTTAGACGCGGGCGGGCACTTGACCCACGGCGCCAAACCGAACCAGTCTGGCAAGTGGTTTAATGCAATCCAATACGGGGTTCGCCAAGAGGATAATTTGCTCGACTACGACGAAGTTGAACGTCTCGCCAAAGAGCACAAACCAAAGCTGCTGATCGCTGGTGGCTCTGCCATTCCGCGCCAGATTGATTTCAAACGCATGCGCGAGATTGCCGATATGGTTGGCGCCTACCTGCACGTCGACATGGCGCACTTTGCTGGATTGGTTGCAGCGGGGGAGCATCCCTCCCCTTTTCCTCACGCGCATGTGGCCACCACGACGACCCATAAAACCCTACGCGGCCCGCGTGGCGGGATGATCCTGACGAATGACGAAGACCTGGCGAAGAAATTCAATTCCGCCATTTTCCCCGGCATCCAAGGCGGGCCGCTGATGCATGTTATTGCAGCAAAAGCAGTCGCCTTTGGGGAGGCTTTGCAACCTGAATTTAAGTCCTATATTCAGCAGGTTATCACCAACGCGCAAGCTCTGTCAGACCAGTTGATTAAGGGTGGTTTGGATACGATCACGCACGGCACTGACACGCACGTTTTGCTGGTAGATTTGCGCCCCAAGGGCGTGAAGGGTAACGCTACTGAAAAGGCTTTGGGACGTGCGCATATCACTTGTAACAAAAACGGGGTTCCGTTTGACCCGGAAAAACCGATGGTGACAAGCGGGATCCGCTTGGGCAGCCCTGCGGGCACAACGCGCGGGTTTGGTGAGCCTGAATTCCGTCAGATCGCGGATTGGATCATTGAGGTTGTCGACGGGTTGGCGGCTAATGGCGAAGACGGGAATAGCGCTGTTGAGGACAAGGTGAAAGCCGAAGTGGGCGAGATGTGCGCGCGCTTTCCGATGTATCCAAACCTCTGAATTTAATCGCAAAATTGCGTTGAAGGCCCTGCCGAGTGCGGGGCCTTTTTATATGAGATCGCGCCAGACGAGCAGGCTCACGAAAGCCGCGCCTAGGATCAATACACCAAGGGCCAGTGTGCCCGCGATGGACAACCAGTAGTCTTTGCGTTTCTCGGCGGGATCGACGGCATCAAGATGCTCAGAAATGGCATCAAACGTCTGGTTTATCGCTGCGTGATCGATGAAGCGGGACAGCTTTGGATGGCCTGCAAGCGATTGAGATTCAACGATATATTTCGCCTGCTTTTGCAAACGACGCGGCAGGCGACGACCCGTTTTGCGCAGGGCGGATTCAAGCGTTTTAGACCGCACGCCGTAGGTCTCTTTCAGGCGGTCTTGTAGGGCTTGGGCCTTGGCTGATATGTCTTTTGGATCAATCACTTGGGCAGAGTATCTGGCCGATGTGGCAGGCTCAAGACGGGACGTTGATATGCTGAACTTTAACACTCACGGCGACCCGACCGACAAGCCTAAGCTGTTGATTGTGCACGGATTATTCGGGTCTGCGCGGAACTGGGGTGTGATCGCCAAGCGGTTATCTGAAACCCGTCAGGTGGTGGTGCCCGATATGCGCAATCACGGGCTAAGCGATTGGAAAGACACACATTCCTATGAGGATATGGCCGCTGATCTGGCAGAGCTGACGGGTGGCGAATCGGTGGAGATTTTGGGCCATTCCATGGGGGGCAAAGCCGCGATGATGCTCGCGCTGTTGCGCCCAGAATTGGTGTCAAAACTGATCGTCGCGGACATTGCGCCCGTGGCCTATACGCACAGCCAGTTGCCGCAAGTCGACGCGATGAAACGGGTTGATTTGGGCGGGGTTGAGCGTCGGTCAGACGCTGTGATTTTGTTGCAAAACCAAGGGGTTGAGGATGCCCTGATCCCGTTTTTCTTGCAGTCGTTGGACGTGGAAAACAGGCGTTGGCGTTTGAACCTAGATGTGCTGGCGACGGAGATGGACAAGATCATGACCTTCCCGCAGGTAGATGGGGCGTTCGGTGGGGATACGCTATTTTTATCCGGCGCTGCATCGGACTATGTGCAGCCGACCCATCGGGACGAGATCAAACGGCTGTTTCCCAAGGCGCGATTTGCGAAAATTCCGGGCGCCGGACACTGGCTGCACGCGGACAAACCGAGGGAATTCGGCGCGGCTGTGGCGGCCTATTTGGGGTAGCACAACCCGTACACAACCTGTGCACAACCTGTACACCGA
>CAZWSE010000007.1:0-48688 GCA_964636575.1 uncultured Sulfitobacter sp.
TGGATGCGATCGTGGCAGATGCCATCGCCAACGGCGAAGGCTTCATGGCCGGCACTGGCGACATCACGAGCTTCATCGTGGATCCAAACCCTGCAACGGCGACCAACTCGCAGCCGTTCATCGTGGCGATCGACTTCGAAGACTTCGATTGCCTCTGCTAAGTCGGACAACGAAATAGCGGGTGCCCCTTCGGGGGCGCTCGTTAACCTTGCGGGGGGGACCCGCATTCGACCCGAACTGCCAGACTTTCGCGAAATATCCTGACAGTCCGGTTTAACTCTCGAGTGTTCTATTAAGGAGAACTATCATGAAAACTCTTATGACTGCTGCCGTCGCAGTTGTTGCCGCAGCGCCAGCGTTTGCAAGCAACATCACTCTGCCACCAAGCACACAAGTACCTGAAATCAATGCCTACGCAGGTGTTGCAGCTGTTGCCGTTCTGGCCGCTGTTGTTGCCCTGATCTGGGAGCGCCGTCGCGCTGCCTAATTGGCGATTGACTTAAGATTGCGGCCCTGTCTGACATTCAGGCAGGGCCGTTTTCATTGAATTGCCACAAAACTCTGGATAGCTGTCCCTCATGAGCCTCTCACACACCACTGCCGGTCCCAACCGAGCCCTTCTTGGGGTTGGTCTTGCGATGATCCTTCTGGTGATTGAGCTGACTTCTCTCAGCCTGCTCTACCAGCACAACTTTGAATTTACCTGCCGCGAAGCTGCCCCTGCAGGGTTCTGCGCCTTTGCCGGCCGGATCGTGCCCCGCGCTTTGGCCGTTCTCGCGGCCTTGGGTTTGTTTGTATTGGCACGCCCCGCAGCCATCGCCATGCTTAGGGGGCATCTCACGCCTTTGGCCGGCCCTTTGGCACTAAATATCACCGGCTTTTTAATGGTTCTGCTGCCTTGGGGCTTCCTATCGGACGCCAGTTCAAGCGCTGCTGTTCTGTCGGCTGCCGCTCTTTGGTCCGTCGGAGGCGTCATGACCGCTGCAGGTCTCGTCCTTATGTTGGCCCCAGCCTTTGCATGGAGACAGATGTTATCCCGGTTTGGCCTTTTGCTGGGCCTGTTGATCCTCTTTGCGATGGCTCTGCCAGAGCTCTCCGATCTCCTACAACCCCTCTGGAAGTTTGACTGGGTTACCGAAATCACATTCGCCGCGGTTGTCTGGTCAATGGCCGCCATCGGCTACACACTAGAAACCTACCCTGCAGAGAAGATCATCGGCGCAGAGGATTTCTTTGTGGCAGTCGGTCCCCAGTGTTCAGGTGTGGAAGGCTTCGCACTGATCACCGTTTTCCTTGGCATCTACATGACCCTTTTCCGGCGGGATCTGCGGTTTCCTCATGTGTTCATACTGCTGCCCATCGGTATCATTCTCAGCTGGATGTTCAACGTGCTGCGGATCACAGCACTCATCGCAGTCGGGTTCGAAGTTTCACCCGAACTTGCCATCGGCGGGTTCCATAGCCATGCGGGATGGTTGGCGTTTACCCTGTTGTCGATCGGGCTGATCATGGTCAGCCGCACTATACCCTTCTTTGCCAGCGACACGGCCCGCACACCCAAAGCAGCAAAAGCCCTGCCCCCCTTCTTCAGCGATCCGATCGTGGCGCAAGTACTGCCTTTTGTTGTCTTCATGGCCTCTGCATTGCTGGCTTCGACCTTCTCAGAAACACCATCGGTTCTATACCACTGGCGGGTGCTGGCGATGGGATTGGGGCTGGCCATCTTCTGGCCTTACCTGCGCGCCCTGCCCTGGCGAATCGATCCTGTTGCACTGGGATCCGGCCTGCTGATCGGGGTCTTGTGGATCGCAACGGGACCAGAGGCATCCGGAACGCCGCCATTTGGCACCCTGACAGGCATGGCCTTTGGTATCTGGATCGTTGCGCGTCTGATCGGAACCGCACTTCTGGTACCAGTCATCGAAGAGCTTATGTTCCGCGGCTATATCACCAACCGGATCGCACCCGAAGGTGCCCCGATCTGGAAAGTTACCATCGCCATCGCCATTAGTGCAGGGCTTTTTGCCTTGCTCCATGACAGATGGATTGCAGCGGCCCTTGCAGGGATCGTGTTTAGCCTGCTGGTTTGGAGATCGCGGAACCTGACGGATGCAATCATCAGCCACGCAGCTGCGAACCTTTCAATTGCACTTTGGGCCTTGGCCACAGGGGCTTGGCACATCTTGTGAAACGGCTCGGGCTCTGGATTTTTGCGCTGAGTGTCATCAGTGGGTTGATCCGGTTCGCGTATTGGGGGACCAGCACGGCGTGGGTCTCCCCTGCCCTGACAGCCCTGGTGCATGCCACGACCTGGGAAAATCCGTCGCCACAGTTCGGTGGGCTATCAGGCATACTGATTGAAAACACGGGCACACAGATCATCGCAGCCAGCGACAGAGGCACCCTGTTCACCGCGACACTCTCGCGCGATGCGCAAGGCAACATCACACAGATTACCAATGTCTCAGAACATGCCATTCAACTTCCCAAGGGCGGCCCCGTGGACCGGTTCAAAGGGGACATCGAAGGGTTAAGCCGCCTGACAGATGGCCAGCTCGCCCTATCGTTCGAAGGCTATGCCCGCATCATGACCATGACGGATCTGAAAGCAGACACGGCTTGGACACACCGGTGGGACCGGTTTGAAAGCTACTTTAACAATTCAGCCTTTGAAGGTCTTGCGACTTTGCCGGATGGACGGCTGATGGTTTTTGTGGAAAAGCGCGGGCGTTACGGAATGGGGCGGGCCTATGTGCGAAGCGATACAGGCTGGACGGGACCGCATCTCGTGCCGGTCACACCGCGGTACAAGATCACCGGAGCAGATATCGGACCGGACGGATGCCTTTACACGGTTGAGCGTCGGTTTAACCTCTTTGCAGGCATTGAGTACCGCGTGATGCGCAACTGGCAAACAGGTGGGTTGTGGAGCGCCGAGGCGGAATGGCAAAGCGAAACGCTTTATATCAGTGCGCAGGGGCAGGATGGAAACGGAGAAGGCATATCAGTCTGGCAGGACAAAGATGGGTTGCGGATCAGTCTCATCACCGACGACGGGTTTCTGCCCCTGCCCCATACGCAGCTGGTCGAATTGCAGGTCTCTGAAGGGGTCTGTCGCTAGTTTTCGTGAGGCGCGGTCTTGCCTTGCGGATCAATCAGCAAAGCCATGATCCAACCTGCAATGAACCCGCCCAAATGGGTTTCCCAAGCCAGCAAACCATCCATCGCATACCATAGCACAACGTTTAAAATAATCAGAATGACAGCGGCCTGAGCGATTGGCCAAAGCGTGTCTTGCAAGGCAAAGCGATCCACGTAACTCCAGGCCAGAACGCCGCCCGCCAATCCAAACAGTGCACCCGAGGCACCAACCATCGGGATCAGGGATTCTGACAGCAATCCAAACCCCAAAGCACCCCCCAGAACCGATCCGAGATAGAGCAGGCAAAACCCCCAAATCCCGACACGCGCCAGTACAGCGCGCCCCATCGACCACAGCGAAAACATATTGACCACCAAATGCGCCAACCCACCATGCAGCAGACTATAGCTGAGAAACATCAGATAGGATTGGCCCGCGTAGTTCGGTTGCCAGTTCTGCAAAAGCCCCGGCCAGAACCCTGCATACTCATAGGTCCGCTGGCGCAAGGCCCCTGTCCCCCAAAACCCTCGATCTGCACCGGACAGGGCCAGCTCAATCACGATGCACAGCCCCATCAAAACAATCAGCGGCCATGAGGTCCGCCAGATCGATTTACGAGGGGGGTGTTCCGTCGGTGTCATGCGCGCAACAATGCCGCGACAGGAGGGCGAAAGACAATGCTTATCGTCGTTCCCGTCCTGCTGTCACAAAGAGATCTACTCAGGAATAAACCGGGGCATCCGCTTCAAGGCACTGGCCATCAGCTCTTCGATACGGGCTTCGGCTTCAGCATCGGTTTCACCACGCAAGATTGGGGTCACAAACCGCACCAAGGCCCCGTCAGATCTGCCGATCTGGAAGCTGTCTTTGACAACGCTCATCTTGGCCGCGAAGTCATTGGTATGCCGTGTGCCGCGCTGTTCAAACCAGTAATAGACCAGCTGCTTTTCCAGCCCTTTCTGGATCACCGCCCGGTTGAGATCAAATGTGCCATAAGCTGTCTCTGGGAAGCTGACTGTTTTGGTGTCAAAGCTGAAGATTTCCCACCCCCCCACCGGCAGGCACACCTCAGGAGAGTGGATGCCCGACCCTTCGGTCTGTTTATGATAGAAAGCCGAGAACAAGTTGACCGTCGCAGGCTCGCCTGGGGTCAGGTAGTTCATATGTACATAATCGTCTGCACCGAGAACCGCTTCGACATCCGCATCCAGACGCACAAAAGTGCCGGACCATCCTGCGAGGTTGCGCGGAAAGATGGAGAACGGATCACGATCCACCGGATCAAGCTCGGGCGGTTGTGCAACCATCCAAGCCGCGGTCACCGCAGCTGTCATCAGCATGGCAATTCCAAGGGCCACAGATTTAGATATGTTCAGCACTCGCGCTGAAATTGCGCCCAACCCGTCAAAGTCGAGATCAATAGCCTCAGACAGCGGCAGTGGATTTGGGGTCAGTCGTTGCAGCGCAATCGCCATCAAGAACAGGATCCCGATACAGGCCCCAAAGATCACCCAACCTTCAAAGAAGTGCAGGAAGCCTTCGGCATGTTCGATCCCATAGGAGTTCACCAAAATCCCGATCATTCCGATCCGGAACGAGTTCATCAAAACCGTCAGCGGAGCGGCTGCCAGAAGCAGCACAGCCTTATGCCACATCGGCCCGCGATAGAGGATCGCGAAGAGGTACGAAAAGCTAAGGATCGGGAAGAGATAACGCAGCCCTGAACAGGCCTCGGCCACCTGAAGCTTATAGACGCCCAGATCGATGATATTGCCATCAAGGAACACAGGAATACCCGCCAGATCCACCAGCCACACACCAATCACAGAAGAGATACCTTGCAAGAAGACCGTCAGCTTCCAGTAGATGAACTGCGGCAAAGGCAGCATGAACACCAAATGCAGCACTGGCAGTTGGTGGGTCTTACCGCGTTTCCATCCAAAAACAGTCAGTACGACCCCACCCGTCCAGATGATGAAGGCATAGGTAACAATATCGGGGATCTTCACCATGTTCCCAAGGATCGCGACAGCCAGTCCAAGCCCAATCACAATGAGGCCTGGCATCCGGTCATTGACCGTCATCTCAACCGGCGGAGACTGGCGCAGCTCACGCAGGAACAGATACAGCGAAATGAGCGGGATCAGCGGGCCGTGGCTGTATTCAGGGGTCGCCCAGGCTTTGGCCAAAGACACAAAGCCGATCCAGAACACAGGGATCGAGGCCAGCAACAGCAGAACAAACAATCCAAACCCGACAGGGTTCACTTTACGGGTTTGCCCGACGATGGGCATCTCTGAACTGGTTACATCCACGGTATGCTGATCCTTTTTCCCCGAAATAGGGGCATTGGGGTTGGGCGACTTTATACCAGAGTTTGTTTGAAAATACTGCCTAAAACAGTGCCCTGCCCCCACACATTTCTGTCAGAAGCGGCTATTTTGTTTCGACGCAGGTCACGATCGCGCACAAAGGCCGCTCACTGTTGTCCAAGCAGACTTTAGGGTCTGAACTCAAAGTCGCGTTGAAGGCGCAAGAAAATGGTGTTGGAATCGCGGTCGGCGGCAATGTCAGATGTCGATCTGGAATGGGTATATCCCACAACCATATCCCAATCGCGGGTCACTTCGCGGTTATAGGACAGATCAAAATCAAAACGGGACGTATCTTCGTCGACACCCAAGACATTGGTATCAATCAAGGACACACCTGCATTCCAATTGGAACTGGCATTGATCGCCTGCGAAAAACCAGCGCTGAGGCGGGTGTTGACGATGTTGCGGTCCAGACTGTCGACGCTGCCGGACTGGCTGAACCCCACATTGAACTGACCACGGGGCAATTCATGAACGTAGTTGATATTGGCCAGAGGCTGGGCGGAATCGCCTTCAGTCTTAAGCAATCCAAACGAATAGGACAGGGAGCCAGTTCTCAGCTCCATCATACGGCCCACAAGGAGCGTCGTCTGACGGCCGGCGCTATCAATCGTGCTGTCGATATCAGCACTGACGGTACCATTGATCAATTCACGGGTGGCCCCAAGCGAATACCCAATTCCGTCAAAAGTAGTCTGACCCAAGGTGGTTGTGGTGACGTTGTCATCATGGCTTATGCCTGCGCGCATCGTCAGATCACGGCGGACAGCAAAAGTCCCGTTCAGGCTTAAGCTTTGACGATCGCGGCGGGTCATGATGATGTCCTCAGCCTCGTAGTCAGTGTCTTCATAGCCCAGAACCAAAGTGATGCTGGGGCTGACTTCAAAGCGCGCGGTCAGGCCAAGCACCAATTGGGTGGTGTCGAACAGGTCGGGATCTACGGTATTGGTAAAGTTCCGATCCTGATATGTGAAATTGGCGCCTACACCAAAGCGGGCCGACAGGCCGGTTTCCCACGATCCGCGCAGGAAGGTGTTTGCACGGGTGCCTGTGCCCAGAATAAGTCCGGTGTCGATAAAGTTCGGATCGTCGAAAAGATCGTTTACATCCGCTTCACGATAAGACCCGCGCAAGGACAAAGCCGTATTCCGGGTGCCCGTGTTATAAGCAAAGGTCAAACGCGGGTCTGCAATGCCTGATTGGGCGTCCGAACCATTCTCAAGAACACCCGAGAGACCAAACTCGAAAGAGGATTGGGCAGTGATGCTAGAGACATTCAAGCCAAGAGACGTCAATGACTGGAACCCGGAATCGGGCACAACACCGAAATTCAGATTATCACTGTACCGGAATTCCTGACCGACCGAGATCGTCGCGCTCAGGCCTCCGGCGTCCTGAGCGCCCAGCCCGGTTGCTGATACTATACCGATCAGGGCGGGAGCGACCCCCGCCAGATACGTCCATTTCACTAGTCTTGCCCCGATTTTTTGTTTTTATCGTTGGTCGTGAGGTATGGCCTGAAGACGCCTTATTATTCGAAGAGACGGCGCTCCGGAACCAGAATGACATCGCCGTCCTGCAACGTGATATCCTCGTTCAGTGTAGCACCATCCGCGATTGAGCGATAGTTCACTTGAAAGACCGTCTGCTGACCTGTGCGTGCATCTGTGCGGCGCAACTGAACCCGCTTTTGAGCGGCAAACTTGGTAAACCCGCCATGTTGGGCCATTGCTTGCAAGAAGGTTGTGCCAGGGGCTACGGCTTTTAGGCCAGGGCTGTTCATTTCACCCAGGAAATAAACGTCAATTGTAGGCGCTTCCGCTTTGGTCCGTTGGGATGTGTCTCTGGGGCGCAACGAGGCGACGGACACAAAAACATTAGGCGGGGCCGCAAAGTTCGACGAAATGCCGCTGGTGATGGCGCGCTGGATTTGGCTCACGGTCCGGCCGCGGGCCTGAACACTGCCAACAAAAGGAAACGTGATCCGCCCGTCGGGGGTGACCAGAACAGCGCGGTTCAATTGCGCATCTTCAAGCACTTCAATTTGAAGCGTGTCGCCAGAGCGCACCTGATAGTTGCCCTGCGCGGAGACAACCGTTGCCATGCACATGGCCCATAAAATCACAAAAAGACGTTTCATTATTCCAATACCCTCAGTTTGGCGGACAATAGCATGAATGACCTGCCGCGCATCAAAACAAAATGCCTACAGGTCACAACGCCACAATTTGAACACAATTGTGCCTGCCGAGCCACGGTTGGCAGAAAAAATTTACTTCCCAGCCTCAAGAATAACCGCGCGGGCCCGTTCTATTTCTGGGCGTGTATCAATTTCACCAGCCAGTTGCACTGCTTTTTTAAACTGAATAAGCGCCTCATCGGGCTTGTTCATCGCCTCGTAAATCGCACCCAAACGGTACTGCACAAGAGCTTCCCGTGGCATCGCAGCGGCAGCCGGCTCCATATACAGAAGCGCTTCTTCCTGATCCCCACGCAGGTGCAAGATCCAGCCATATGTATCACGTAGCTGTGGTATCTCGGTCCCACGCAGACGTCGTGAGACGTTAAAGGCCCGCGTCAGGCTTTCTTCGTCATCGCGGTAGGTCGACAGCATGCTGGCCAGATTGTTGGCCACCACAAGGTGGTTTGAGTCCTGCTCATAGAGGGTTTCGTAGATCGCAATAGCCTCTTCATAGGCTCCATCCCGTTCCAGATAGGACGCCTTGGCCCAAAGCAACGGCCCCGACAGCGGCACGTTCTCAAGCCCCTCTTCAATCGCGGCCCGCGCTTCTTCCAATTTACCTTGGGCGGTGGTCAAACGGGCCACTTCCAGCCAGATCCGGCTGCTGGTTGGGTTGTCCGCAAGAATCTTACGGTATCCTTCCAAGGCACTCTCAGTATCTCCGGTGGCCGCCAATGTGGCGTACCAAGTATATTGCAAAATTGGATTTTCCGGGTCTTCGGCCAGAATGGCTTTGGCATATTCATAGGCAGATGTGGTATCGCCTGAAACCAACCGCGCCCGCACAATCGCGATCTTGGCGTTCAAGTTGTTGTCGTTCTCTGCCAGTTGTTCGAGGAAATTGATCGCTCCTGATGCCCCATCTTTAGAGCTGAGGTTTTGCACCTGCAACGCATCCGCCGCCCGCAATGCAGCAGGCGTTTCCAACCGACGCAATGTATCAATCACCTGTGCGATCCGCGCGGGATCTTTTGTGGCCAGATAGACCCGACCCAGTTCTTGCAGAACGCCCACATCGCTTGGATCGACCCGACGGGCCGACAGCAATGTGCTTTCAGCAGCCTGATACCGACCCTCAGAGGTCAACACAGCCGCATAGCGGATCGCTTCTGCCGGCGCGTTGCCAGAGGCTTCAACCGCCAGAGACAGGAAATCGCGCGCCAACTCATGGCTGCCAGAGCGGGTATAGGCCTGGGCCATCAAAGTCATGGCTTGAGCATCTTGCGGATTTTGGTCCAAAGCCGCACGCAGCGTTGAAACGGCCTCGTCGGTTTCATCCGCCTCGATCTGCCAAGCGGCTTGCATTTTCAAGGCGTCTACCTGGCTCGCGTCTTGCTCTAGGGTTTCCCCGACCAAACGGCGCGCGCCAACTTCGTTGCCTGTTGTCATGAACATGCGCGCGAGAGTGACCTTAACTTGCAACAGCTGCCCCTGATCCGCATCCTCACCGGCCTGCGCCAAAAGCGTCTCCAAATCAGACATCGCCTCTTCACGGCGGCCTTCCTCGAAATCAATACCAGCGCGGAGGTTGCGCAGCAAAACAGAACTCGGGTTTGCCTCAATCGCGGAATTCAGTTCTGCCAAAGCAGCCTCCACACCACGCTGTTCCAACAAGAAACGCACCAAAGACAGGTAACTGTCTGGATCCGGATCTGTTGGATCAGAAATCTCGCGTAAAAACCCTTCGGCCTCATCCATTTCGTCACGAGACATGTAAAAGCGGATCAGCATCGCTTTCAGGTTCATGTCTTCGTCAAAGCGGGAGATCATGTCCTTCAAGACTTGTTCGATCCCGTCGACGTCCGCCAGTTGGTTCAGCACCAATAGCTTTTGCGAATAGAGCGCGCGGTTGTTGGGCTGTTGGGCCAGCGCCACATCAAGCTTATCAAGCGCCGATCCATAGCGGCCATTCTTCAAATGATCTTCGATGATGATCCGAAGCAACAAGGGATTGTCCGGCAAGGTCTGGATCAACTCTTCCGCAGCAGTGGCTGCGGCCGTGGCTTCCAGATCTTTTTCATCCAACAAAGCCGTGCGGTAATCGGATGCAATCTTGATCGCCTGAACCGCAGGATCATCCGAGTTCAGCTTAATGGCAGCTGCTGAGTGGCGATCGAACTCTTCCCAGGAATTTCCCTGAAAGGCCATCTCGGCCAAAATCCGGCGTCCTTCCAAATCATCGGGGAATTGCTCAACCAGACGCAAGAACTGGCTATAGGCTTCACTCATATTGCCTTGGGCCATCACGGTCTTGGCATAGGTCATACGCGCTTCGCGGTGTTCGCCGTCCAACTTGAAGACGTTGCGGAATTCGACCAGGGCGCGTTCGACATCGCCCTCTTCAAGCAACGCCAAGGCACTTTGGTAATGACCTTCAGCACGTTCTTCGGACGAATCGCAGGCGGCCAAAGCAACGACACAGGCGGAGGCCAGAGCAAGCCGGATCAAAGAAGAAGAACGCACAATAGCAACCTCACGAGTCAAGAGCAGGCCAAAATAGACCAAAAGAACAAAATCGACCCCCCTGACAGGGAGGCCGGTTCGTTCTGCAATACATAATCTAACTGAAAGATTACGCAAGAATCACAAGGGTAAACACTGTGTGTGCGATCAGTATCCAGTACCGCGTAGCACAACGCCCACAGTTTTCATCAGAATAGAGACATCCATGCCGAACGAAATCTCACGATCATAGACATCGTCATAACGCACGCGGCCGGTGAATTCGCAGTTGTTGCGATCCGAAATCTGCCACAGGCCGGTAATGCCCGGACGCAGGCGGTAATACCCTTGTCCGTGATACAGGCTGCGTTGTGACAGCATCATGGGACGTGGACCAACAAGGGACATATCCCCGTTCAGCACATTCCAAAGCTGTGGCAATTCATCCAAAGACGTCTTGCGCAGGATACGACCAACCGGCGTGATGCGCGGATCTTTCTTAAGTTTCTGCGTGGCATCCCATTCAGCCTTGGCGTCAGGGTTAGAGGCCAGATACTTTTTCAGCATCTCATCAGCACCGGGAACCATCGTGCGCAATTTCCACATGCGGAAAATGTGCCCGTTCCGGCCAACCCGCTTCTGAGAGTAGAAAGGGTTGTTGCCATCTGTGGCGACCAGCAGGATCATCACCAACATAATGGGCAGCACCAAAATCAAGGCGACTGTAATCAACGTAACGTCGATCAGGCGCTTGAAGACGGAGCGGTAAACAGATCTTTTGGATGTCGACGCGTAGCGCCCATCCGTTGCGGACGGCAAAACAACGGTGCCGTCTTGCTCAGCATCCTGAGCTAAACTCGTAACATGAAGTGTCATCAATACAGATACGATCGCAAGGACCGCCCTTTGCAGTTGCAGCATTAGCGCGAACAGGCGCTCCTTTACGTCCTAGTAGACGTGTTGCCATCATAGAGAACATGTTAACAGTTGGGTAACAAAACTTGCCGCATTTTCGACAAGATTCTCGAATTTATCTAGATAGCATTTTGTTATTATTAGAATAAATCAGGAATAGTTGCTTTTTTGGTAATTTTCGGCGTCGCTTCCCCCTTAAGCAGCAAATCGTTCGATACTGTCTTTAGGGCAACAAACACCGCTATACTAAGGGCTTTGTTGCCAAATTAGAACCAATTATAACGACTTTTTCGAATCGATTCCGCTAAAACACCCTTATGTTCAGCAAAACCACATCCTGTTGCCGTATCCATGCCTTTATTTTTGTGTGTAAACCAGACAAAGGGGTCCTAAATATAAGGCCGCATCAGACGGTGTGTTAGTGACCTATACGATTAAGAGGTAGTTTCCCGTGAGTACCGAGCTCTATACTGAATACTATGGTTTGTCGGAACGGCCGTTTACGCTGTTGCCCGACCCGGACTTCCTGTTTTGGTCCAAAGCCCACAAACGAGCCTATACCGTTTTGCAATACGGCCTGATCTCGCGCGCGCCGCTGACCATTATCACAGGGGAAGTCGGGGCCGGTAAAACGACACTGGTACAGGCGCTTTTGAAAACACTCGAAGACAATATAACGATTGGTCTGATTTCCAACGCCCAAGGCGGGCGCGGTGAATTGCTGCGGTGGGCGCTGAATGCGCTGAATGTCCCCCATGACGTGAATTCTGACTACGTGGCCCTGCACCAGACTATGGAAGACTTTGCCATCGAAGAATATGCCGCCGGTCGCCGGGTCGTGCTGATCATCGATGAAGCCCAGAACCTCAGTGTTGAGGGTTTGGAAGAATTGCGGATGTTGACCAATATCAACTCCAACAAGGACGAGTTGTTGCAACTGATCCTGATCGGCCAGCCAGAATTGCGTGAAATGATCCAGCGTCCGTCGCTGCGCCAGTTTGCCCAGCGTGTGGCCGCCGCCTATCACATCAAACCGATGGATCTGGACACAACCCGCGAGTATATCCGCCACCGGTTGCGTCATGTGGGCGGCACGGGATTCGAATTTAGGCCCGCCGCTCTCACGAAAATCTACGATGAAACTGGCGGAGTTCCACGATTGGTAAACAAACTCTGCGATTTATCTATGGTTTATGCCGCAGGTGACGACAAAAAAACGATCAGTGTTGAATTGGTTGCCGAATTGATTGAAGACCAAATCTTCGTAAATACAGATAACCCTGCGGCGCTCTTGCTTGATGACGCCGTCGACCACCCCGGAGCGGCCGCCGAATGAGTTCGAATTCAAATTTTTACTGGAAGATGGCGCAACGCCGGATGCCTGCAATGGCAGCATTGTTTTTGCTGTGTACCGGTTTGGCCGTAGCCTTGGCGTTGAAATTGCCGACCACCTATTCCGCAACCGCCCGTCTGCTGGTGGAACCGCCGCAGATTTCAGGCATGGAAACCCTTGTAGTCGATGATCTGGCCCAACTGCAGATTATTGAACAACGCCTGATGGTGCGCGCCAATATGATCGATGTCGCCGACCGCCGTCGGGTGTTCCCCGATCGTGGCAGTATGTCTGCCGATAGCATCGTGGCCGCCATGCGCGGCAAGACCGAAATCGAAAGCAGCAGTGGTCGCGATCAGGCCACATTGATGTCGCTTACCTTTAACGCGGGCGAGGCCAAGACTGCATCTGATGTGGTCAATGATTTCGTTACCCTGATTTTGCAAGACAACGTGCGTATCCGCACCGGTCGCGCCGAAGACACGCTCGCCTTCTTTAATCAAGAAATTGAACGTCTTAGCGTTGATCTGGATCTACAAAGTGAGAAAATTCTAGCCTTTAAGGCCGAAAACTCTGACGCCCTACCCGAAGACCAGCCCTACCGCCTGACCCGCTTGGGCGACCTGCAAGAACGTATCGCACGCATTGAACGCGATATTGCCGGTCAGAACCAACGCCGTGACAGCATCATGAGCGTTTATGAGGCCACCGGCAGCTTGCAATCGCAAAGCTCTGCCGCCCTCACTCCTGATCAACGCCAGTTGCAAGGCCTTCAGGGCGAATTGAGTGCCGCTCTCGTCACATTTTCTGATGAAAACCCACGCGTCAAAGTGCTCAAAGGCCGCATCGCTGCTTTAGAAGCAAAGATCAGCGCCCAGGCCGGTGTGGATGTTGCCGATACCAGCGATCCCAACGCCCAACAGAATGCAATTTTGCAAATCAACCTTGCCGAAATTGACGGTGCCGTCGATAACCTGCGCACCGAGTTGGTCCAAGCCAATGCAGAGTTGAGCCGCTTGCGCGACGCAATCGAGCGCACCCCTGCCAACCAGATCGCCTTGGAAGCTTTGGAGCGCGATTACGACAACCTTCAAACCCAGTACAACGCAGCCGTTGAACGCGGCAACCAAGCCCGCATGGGTGAGCGGATCGAGCTTGGCTCAAAAGGTCAGCGCATTACGGTTATCGAACAAGCGACCGTTCCAAACCAACCGTCCAGCCCGAACCGCCCCTTGATCAGTATCGCCGGTGTGGCAGCCGGCCTTGGTATGGCTGGTGGGTTGTTCTTCTTGCTTGAATTCCTCAACCGGACCGCTCGCCGCCCTGTTGAGCTGACCAATGCACTGGGCATCACCCCCTTGGCCACGATCCCCTACATGGAGGACGAGCGTCACAAGCTGCTGCGCCGCAGCCGTCTGGTCGCCAGCTTCCTGATTGTGGTGATCGGAATGCCCGCTGCTCTTTGGGCCATCGACACATTCTATCTGCCTTTGGATCTGATTGTGGAACGTATCATTGAAAAGTTGGGACTTGGCTGATCCTTGGATCAATCCCTGCCCCCTCCCCTTTAGAAGACGAACGGAAGACCCAATGGAAAAACTGCAAAGCGCACTGGAAAAAGCCCGGCTTAAACGCAGTGGCGACAGCGACGGTACGATCTATTCGGATCGCGCCAACCGTCCAGCCCCCAGCCTGCGCCCGAAGGCCAGTCAGGCCACGGATGCGCTTTGGGCGGATCTCAACGCGTTTGAACCCTCCGAACCTGATCTGATCAAGAACCGGATCGTGACCTACAACTCTGGTCCCGATGCCACCGTTTTCGATATTCTACGCACCAAGGTTCTGCTGCAAATGCGCCAGAACGGATGGTCGCGTTTGGCGATCACTTCCCCGACCCCAAGCTGCGGCAAAACTACGACTGCATGTAATCTGGCGATGGGGATGAGCCGTCAGGCCGATCTGCGTTCAATCTTGTTCGATCTCGATCTGCGGCGCCCAGGGGTCAGCAAATACATCGGCTACAAACCCCAAAACGGCATTCGCAGCCTACTTGAAGGGTCGATCCCTTTTGCGGATCAGGCTGTGCGGGTGCGTGAAAATTTAGCTATGTGCATGGCGCGCAAGCCCACACCGGATCCAACACGCTATTTGCTCAGCGACACTGCAAACCAGCTCTTCGATGACATCCAGACGGCCTATGAGCCTGATTTGATGATTTTCGATCTGCCACCATTCTTGGTCAGTGACGACACCCGCGCCTTTATCAAGAACGTGGATGCGGTCCTGATCATGGCGCGCGCGGGCGAGACCAAGATCAGCCAGATTGATGCCTGCGAGCGTGAGATCGCAGAGCATACCAATGTTCTAGGCGTCGCCCTCAACCAATGCCAATTTACTGAAGAGAGCGGTGGGTACGAGTATTACTAACCTCGCTCCTCTTGGCGGCCGCTTACAGGCCGACAAGACGTGCCGCTTAACGCAGGCCCACAAGACCGGTCGCTGTGGTCCCTGTGGCCAGCACATGGCGCACCCGGACCGCGTACACAGCCCCTGCCTGCACATTGTAAAGCGTCACCGTGTCACCCGAGACAAACTCGACCGTCATATCACCACCTTGGCCCACAAAAATCGCCCGCGTGGCGTGTTGCAACGGGGTTGTATCGCTTGGAGCGATCGGATCAGCCGCTGTTGCCGGCGAGGTCAAGCCGCTGTTGAAGTCTTCAAAGTCGTCGTTCATCGAAAAGCGCTCCCGCATATGATAACAATACCCTCAGCCTTACGACACAGGCTCTTACCAAAGGGATGGACCTGCGCACGCTGCCACAACGCCCTGCGCAACGGCTTTGCCGAGGTTTTTGCATCATGACTGCATCTGATCCCTCCTCTGATCCACGAGATGCAATCTTCGATGTCTCCGCGATGCACAAAGATTTGGGCCGCAAAACAGGACGTGCAGCCACCACTATTTTGCTGTTTGCGTTGCTGAAATTAGTCATTGTTTTGGGCACAACATTGATACTGGCTCGCTTTGTGCCGCCTGAACAGCAGGGCATTTTCGCGCTCGCCATTCCTGCGGTGCTGATTGCAGCTGGCCTGTCTGAATTTGGACTGGCGCAAGCGGTTGTGCAGCGCGACACAGTCACCCACAGGCTGATGAGCACTCTCTTTTGGGTGAACGTCGGTCTTGGTATCCTACTGATGGGCGTAGTGATGTTGCTAGCAGGGCCTGCGGTGCAGTTCTTTGATCAGCCCGCGGTCTGGTATGTGTTCATCGGGCTGGCCCCTTATGTTTTGTTCATGGTGCTGACCACACCCTATGTGGCGATCCTGCGCCGACAGATGAACATCAAACTGATTGAGAGCAGCAATCTGGTAGCGCTAATTGTCTCGTCAATCATGGCCATCGTCACTGCGGTGATGGGAGCCGGACTCTGGGCACTGGTCATACAAATGGTCATGAACCCCGCCCTAACGTTCCTATATCTGTTGATTGTCGTGAAATGGGTGCCGTCGCGCCCTTGGGCCGCCAATTTTTCAGAAGCAAAAGATGCGCTTGCCTTCGGAGGCTTTCTCGCCGCCGATCGTTTGCTGAACGAATTTGTGCGCAACATCCAGATCATCATCATCGGGCGGTATTTTACGGGTGCCCAAGTCGGGTTGTTCTATCGCAGCCAAACTTTCGCGCTAATGCCTCACCGCAGGATCGGCGTGCCCCTGTCAGGCGCTTTTGTGCCCTCGCTTGCGCGGTTGCAAAACGACGCTGCTGGATTTCGCGATATGTTCATTCGTCAGATCACCCGTGCCAATCTGATCATCGTGCCCATTGGTCTGATGTTTTGCCTCTGCGCAGATGCAGTCGTACGGATCCTATTGGGTCCCGACTGGGCCGAAGCCGCCCCCATTTTGGCCTGGCTTGCGGTATTGCCGATGACTGCCATGTTACTGGCCGGTACGAACTGGACATTGGTGGCCTGCGGCAAAACCAAACAGATCTTCTACTTCGGAATATTCAATGCGATCCTAGTCACCGCATCGCTTTATACGGCCGCCCAGTTCGGATTGATCGAACTGGTAGCCACCTCGGTTATGGTGCCAACCTTCATAAGCCTACCGGCCCTAATGGCGCTATCGGTACGGCTGACACCGAACACGGGCGGCACATTCTGGGACATCATCTCAGGCGAAGCGCTGTTTGTGGCCGTGGCACTGAGCCTTGGGTTTGTACTGCGTAGCTGGCTGGACTGGTCTGCCATCCCCGAAAGCCTTTTGGTAGGCGTGCTGGTGGTGGGTTTGATGGCAGCCCGGATCTGGCTATCGCCAAAACTAAGTCACGATATTACGCGCTTACTCAAGTCAAAAACATAGATTTGAGCCCGTTAAAGCTAAACCTTAGTACTAATTATACACAAACTTAACCAATTCCAGTGACACACAAAGTTCAATCTGTGTGAAATCACAACCCCTTTGAAAAAATGGACAACAGGCCATGATCAAAAGTCTAAATCAGCTCTGCCGCCTTCGCCACATTGCTGTCCGTACAAAAATTTGGTGGCTACGAAAGTTCTGGAGAATGGACGTTCATCCAACAGTAGAGATGTCGCTCAGCGCTAAGCTGGATAAAACCTATCCGGCAGGAGTCCATGTAGGCTCTTATAGCTATATTGCATTTGACACTCGCGTCCTAACCCATGACACAACAAGAAACTTAAGGTTGGACACTCGCATTGGCCAATACTGTTTTATTGGAGGCAAGTCTCTAATCCTTCCAGGAGTTCAAATCGGCGACCATTGCATCGTCGGTGCCGGATCAGTGGTCACTAAGTCGGTCCCATCGGGGTGCATAGTCGCAGGCAACCCCGCTAAAGTTATTCGGCAGAATATGACTCTATTGCCACATGGACGCATCCCCCCCCTGACTTACAGCTTTCATTCAGAAAAATCCGGATACCAATTGGCAGCTGAGTGAAAGTCGCTCTGGCATTGACCGTGGCGGTGCTCACGGGTGCTTCGATCTGGACGACACATCCAAAGGCGGCAGATGATCCGCTGTTCGACCCTGATCTACCCCTGATTTCCCTGCAAGGACCGCTCACCCTGGCGTTGATCGGGACCAGTCTAACGGCAGATACGACATGGCCCGAAGACACAACTGCGCATTTGCAAAAGTGCTACCCTGACACCATCACCCTGCGCAGGCTGGCAAAAGGAGGGGAAACCTCTACTTGGGGGCTGGCCAATATATCAAAGCTGCTGGACGCTCCCCCCGATATCGCGCTGATCGAGTTCACCATAAACGATGCAGACATCAGGCGCAGGGTTTCAATGAATGACAGCGCAGACAACCACCGTGCGCTCATTGAGGCGCTGCGCGGAGCAAATCCAGACGTTCAGATCGTTCTGTTACGGCTGAACAGAGCCTACGGTCTACGGGCGATGCTGCGGCCACGACTTGCTGCCTATGAAACATCATTGGCCGACATCGCAAAAACAGAGCACGTCAGCTTGATTGATCTGAGACCCCTTTGGGCCAGCGCAGGACGGGGCGCATTGTACGACGGGATCCATCCCGAAGCCTCGGCAATCGCGCAGATCACAACCCCTGCCCTTTCCAAAGAACTGGGCCGCAGACTGGGACAGGACTGCGACTAAATTTTAGGCTTTGAGCATATTTCCTTTCGACAATCGGCCGAATCTGCGTAAACTGAGTCAATATAGACGATCAGAATACCAATTTTTTAGACGACCTTTTAGACGACCCACTTTTTTAATGACGACCTGAGACCGCGAATTTTTCTCGTTGGACCCTCAAAAAACATATTTGAAACAATACATTACCGGAGGTTTACTCCATGCGCACTCCTCGTGTTGGAATCGTTATGACCGAATTCGGAATCCCCTCAGAAATCTGGGGATTGCGGCAGGCTGAAAGCTTCAAAGCTTTTGAACCTGTGTATTTTGCCCAAACACAACGGGACGGATACACCCTTCCAGACGATCGAGAGATGCATTTGTTTGGTGCGGCCTCTATGGGTCCTTTCCAGCGCGCAGCCCGCAAGATCGGGCTGGCAGCAGGTGGATTACCTCCTGCATCGGTTCTCAAATCCATGCGCCGCAAACTCCTTGGGGCCAACCTTGATATGGTCTTGTGTCATTTTGCATGGAACGCAGTGGCGGTCGCGGCCGCTATCGGAGATGCCTTGCCTATCGTGTGCCACGTCCATGGGCGTGATGTGACGGCCAACCTTCGTTTCCCCTCAAATGCCCGTGCTTTGCAACAGGCCCTGCCGAAGTTTGCCAAAGTCATCGCGGTCGGCAGTCACCAACAGAACACCCTGAAAGAACTCTGGTCCTCTGCACGGGCAGATCTTATCCCCTGTGGCGCGCCCTTCGACACCTTTGGCAACGCCCCCCTGCCCCGTCGTTCAGACACCGATCCAGTAACCTTTGTCACCGTTGGACGGCTGTCTGAAGAAAAAGGGATGTTCGAAAACCTGCGTGCCTTTGAAGAGATTCTGGCGCAGGGTGTCGATGCACAACTGGTTTGCATCGGGGATGGTCCTTTGATGGAGCCCTTGCAACAGGCTCTGGCACATAGCCCTGCGGCCGGTCGGGTTTCATTGCTGGGACGCCAGACCCCGGACCAGATCGCCCGACATCTGTCCAAGGCGCATGTGTTCTTGCAGCATTCCTGTCCTGCCAACGGATCCGTGGAAGGCTTTGGCGTAGCACTGACCGAAGCTGGCGCCGCCGGCTTGCCGCTCATCAGCACCAACCTTGGTGGCATCCCCGATCAGGTCCACACTGGTGAAAATGGATTTCTGGTGGAGCCAGGCGATGTAAATGCCCAAGCCGAGGCCATGATCACACTGGCCACGGATGAGCCGTTGCGTCGCCGCATGGGTGTCACCGCCCGCGCGATTGCCAAAAGCTATGACAGTGCCCTTCAGGCTTCCAAGCTAGAGGCGGTTTTGCATGGCGTGATCGAGACCCCAAGCACACGGCCTGTCTCCAGACCCGTTCTGGTTCCCGCAGGGGCGCCTCAGCTCAGCAGTGCACGCGCACGGGTGTACAACGCCCCAAGCTGATACTTCAGCGTGCCCGGCGCAATCCGCCGGGCCGCGACAGCATGGGATACGGCCTCTTTGTATTGACCGAACTGGCGATGCGCGCCGGCAATCCGGTGATGGTGTCGCGCCAATGCTGATGGGTATTGCGCCATCAAATCATGGTGTTTTTCCAGCACATACTCTTGCGCTGCCAAGCGTCGCTTCGTGGACTTAGTGATCGAATTGCCGGACATGAACTGATCGACCAGTGGCGTGTCCACATAGGCGACGTCTCCCAACGGGGCGATGCGCAGCATCAGCTCCCAGTCCACAAGGGCGGTCAGGGTTTCATCAAACCCGCCCACCTGCATGTAGATATCACGACGGATGATCACTGTCTGGGTCGAGATGAAACTGGTTTGGGTCAGTCCAGGCAGGATGTTGCCTGACAGGTGGGTGTCTGTGGATTTGGGAACATGTCCCACCACGGTCTCGCCCTCTTTGATTTCCATAGCGCAATAGACCGCAACTGGGTCCCCCGATTGGACCGCCTCCATCTGGGCACGCAGCTTGCCAGGCCGCCACAGATCATCACTGTCCTGAAAGGCAATCCAAGGGGCTTGCGATTGGTCAACGCCGGTGTTGCGTGCGCCGCTAACACCCTTGGTGCGGGCATTCAGAACCACGCTGAAATTAGAGGCATCAATCGTTTGTAGAACGGCCAGCGTGTCATCTGTCGAATGGTCATCTACGGCAATGACATCAAAGGACGGATAGTCCTGATCCAGCACCGATTGGATGGCAGGGCGGGCCTCTTCGGCACGATTATAGCACGGCACGATAACCGTGACGTGGGGCAGCGACTTTGAAGTGTTCATATGCGGGCCTGACGGACATGCGCGGGGGTGTCGCGCTCTTTCTTGGGGAAACGGGTATAACGGCTTTGGGTGGTCGGCTCTGAATCGGCAGAGGTCCCGTCGTCTTCTGTTGGTTCACGGGTGATGGAATCGTTGGTGTAAAACCACGCCCCCGCGCCAAGGTAGAACATCACAAACACGCCCAGCGATCCCCAGACGTGCACAGTGATCATTGTAAAACACATCGCCGCCAAAGTGATCCCGTAGCCGGTGCGCATATCGCGGGCCAAAGGGTCCACGATGGGCGCACGCATCATCTTCACGAAATGCGCCAGAAACGCCGCCACCAGCAGCCCTGCGCCCACAAACCCGTAGCGCATGGCCGTCAGCAGCCAGAAGTTATCAACCGAAGGGGTCAGCCAGTGCGGACGGACCCAATCATTAAACCCGATGCCAAAGATTGGGTTTGCATAGACGTTCTGAATACCAAAACGGTTGATAAATATCCGTGACCAACCCGTGCCAGAATTGAACGTCAACGTTTCAATCAAAATGGTGATAGGGGTCCGGTTGGACAGGCTGTCGAGAGTAATATAGCCAACAATCCCAAGAACGATAAACAGTTTCCAGGCTCTTTTGGTCATCTTGTCCCAAATGATGAGCATCGCCTGCAACGCACAGGCCAAAAGCGGAGCCGAGGACAGCGACATGAAGGTCATGCCTACAGCAAAACTGATCAGAATGATCCGCCACATCATGCCGCTTTTGAGACTGTAGTAGACATTCGCAATGGCGACCGAACAAAATAGCCCATACAGGATTGGGTGTTCAAACACCGCATAAACCCGTTCCATGCCCATCCGCCCATAAGCACTGCGGCCACGGCGGATCGTATCAAAGACCTTGCCCAAAATTTCAGGGATAATCAGCCGTCCGGTGATCAGTTCAACAGCCGCAAAGGGCAGCAAGAACAGCATAACCCCCAAAAGCAGCTTAATCATGCGTTTGTAAGCCGCAGGATCCCGGATCAGGATGCGCCCCAGAAAATAGCCGCCCACCAGTTCGACCATGGTGATACCGGCAAAGGGAATGCGCTCCGCCCCATGCACCACCGCCAATGCAATAATAATCCACACCGAATGGGCCATCATCAGAATGTCGACAACGGTCATCCTGCCCGCCTGCCCTCTTACGATCCGGATCATATAAGGGACAAACAGAACCAGCAGCATCACCCGCAGGGGGCTAAGCCGCAGGCCAGCGGCTTCAATCGAGATCGGCAGGATGGAGACAACAAAATAGACCAGCAACAAGGTTCCGCCAGCCGCAACAGCAACATTTTCAGCGGCCGAGCGGCCCGTGCCTGTGTTCAGCGCCGTCCTGTTTGCATCGATGGTTGTCATTCGGGTTACCGGCTCCGCACTATGAACCAAAACTGAGGTCCAAAAACATAAAAAGGGCCCTGCAACAGACCCGTTCCCCCTAGGAAAACAGATACCAGTGCAGGGCCCTCAAAACAAGATGGCAGCGCGGGATTGGCCGGAATTCGTGCCTTGCCTGCCGCAATCGGGCGCGGCGACGTTTCCGGGCGGGCAACAAAGGCAGCGTCCAGCGCCCCTAGACGGGGGGCAGCACAACAATCAGCATTTCTTCGGCGCCCTCTGCTCCGACCACAACAGTACCGCCTGTGGAAGCAACCCCGGAAGCCACCGCCTGATAGCGATCGGCACCTTCATAAGACAGGCTATGAGCACCGTCCTCGGCCACGCTTGACCATATGATATCCGCGCCGTCTCTGTTTTGCGCAAAAACGACAATCGCAGACCCCGCAGGCACGCCGTTCAATGTGGCGGAGCCATTGGCGCCGGTTGCTGTTGTGGCGCCTGCCGTGGTGAAGCCGTTGATCTTGTAAACCGGCAGATAGGACATCAATTTGCGGTTTGTTGATTTGGCATAGAGATCACGGCCCGCACCGGTATCGGTATGCACAAAGGCCTGTACCCGCATTTCATTGCCACCGGGCGTGGAGTTAGTCATGGCAATCTCAAGGGTTTCCCCAATGGCCGTGCCACCTACATTGCGGACCTCGACCTGATCGAAATATTTATCAATGGCCGCAAGACCGGCAATCTGAAAGGCACCGATCAGGTATTTGGACCCCGCCGCAGGGGCCGTCCCGTTCTCAAGCACAGCGCCCGCAGACAGACGTTCGCGCTTATAGCCTTCAGCCGCACCGGCAACGGTGGTGTCGGCCTCAAGGTGTTCACTGATCAAGGACAACGCAGATTGAACAGGCGCCGCACCGGCCTGGGTGACCACAGGAATGATCGGCACATTGGGACCGGTCAATTCCCAGACCCCGTTGGGGGCAATCCCCATGACGGGCAGACCGCGCCCCGTGACATCTTCTGCAAAGCTCTCATACAGCTGACCATCGACAATGCCGGTCTCTAAGGCGCGCCACTCGGTCAAGGTTTGACCCGAACCAGACAGATCCGAATTCAATGGCCCATTGGCATAGGCTTGCACCTTCAAGAAGTTAGCGGCAGGGAAGGTTTGGCCACCCGTGCGCACCAATTCGACATCCGTGCCATTGGCCGCAATGCGCGCCGTAAATCCGTCGGTGGTAAGACCTGTGCCATAATCCACCGCAAAGATCCGCAGATCATTCGGGTTCGGCGAAGACAGGGTTCCGCCATTGGGCAAGACAGGGGTCAGTGTGATCAATGTTGCATCAGCACTTAGCGTTGCGGTGGTCGGAAAGTGCGGATGGGCAGGGGCCGGCAGGCCCAAAGCCTCAGCCGCAACCAATGCCATCCGCGCGCCTTTGACCATATTGCCGGGGCCTGCCGGCAAAGGGTGCGGGCCACCGAAATCCTCGGTTTCGTAGTCAGGAACCACAAAGCCCACGGGGTAGCCCAACACATTGGCGCGGGCGACCTTGTCAAAGGCATGACCTGCGTCATTGAACACCTTTGAATGGCGGGTCGCAGGCTGGACGGCGTAAACGTATCCAGGCTGCAAAACATCAGGCAAAGCATGGTCAAGATCAAAGCCGTGATTGTCCAACCCATTGAGCAAATCAAGATCCTGATCACCGTTCAAAGGGCTCGCATTGGCCGTGTTCCAGTTCTCAAGAACAACACTGACATCACCGCCGTATTTATCAGTTTTGTTTGTGAAATCCGACCATAGGCGCTTGTTTTCACCATCATCGAGCATTTCCAAAATTCCCGTGCCATTGACGCTTTCGCGCAGGATCTGAACAGGGGTGTCAGGATCATAGGCACGGAACTGGTCAACAAAGGCCCGCACCGCGTCAGATCCGGGCGTGGCAGGCTCAAGCACAAATATCTGTTCGGCTTCTGAATACTGGCCTCCCACGTTGTGCTCTTGCCAACTGTGGTAAGAGGCCGTGCCGGTGACACGGGCGGTCAGTGGGAACACTCCGTGATCGCCTTTGGCCGCAATCGACATCTGGGATTGCCCAAGCCACAGGAACTTGTAGCCCACCGCAAACTTTTGGGCGATGGTTTCAACCGCTGATGGGTTGTTTACGGGTCGCGCATCGGCCGCCCACCATCCGTCCGCACGAGGCAGGTTAAGCACCCCGTCCCATGTCCCGTTCTCGGAGATCGCAACAGGGGTCCAGTCCTGCACGGTCCCTCCGGATTGGCGTCGAATACGGATTTCGATTTCGTCAATGCCTGTGGCCGCTCCTTTGAACCGCACAGGAGCTGTGTTTGCCCCCGGCACCAAACCGATCACAATGCCGTCCACCATCGATGTGGCCTGCGCCTGCGGGGTCAGGGCCGTATCAAAGGTCAAGGTGACATTGGGATCGGGGGTGAACCCTCCCCCACTGTTGCCGCCACCTGAGTTCAAGCCGGACCAGTGCTGGTTATAGAACGCGGGAGAGATAGAATAATTGGCACCGTCCGCCGCCACATAAGGGCCGGTAACGGGTGGGTAGTCGTTATACGTGGTCGGCTCACCAGTAAGTCCCGCTCGGGTCAGATAGCCCTCTACGGCCCCCATATTGGCAGGTGCAATGCCCATCGAGCGCAGGGCCATCACAGACCCCCACCGTTGCAAATCACGGTACTGGTTGCTGGCCGTCGGCGAATAGCTATGAGCACGGACAGGTCCGCGCAGGGTCCAATCATAAAGCCCCTCGGCAATCCAGGCCTCAGGAATTTCAATGCGCACCACATCACCTGCCGCAAAGGGCGACACGACATCCACAGGCATATCATAGGTGCCGGTTTTGGGATTAGAGGCGCCCATTGAGGTATCAACCGTTACCAGTACGGACACTCCGTCCGAGACACGCACAATCCGCGCACCGGCAGGCACTTTGGTTTGATACCAATCAGGACCGTTCACATGGCTCTCATAGTCAAACCGAACGGCGGGGCCACCCGGCTGGGTCCCCAAGGTGCGGTAACGGGTGATCGCAGGGCCAACAGGGTCGGCCATCAGGGTGCGCCATGCCGCATCGACCTCAAAGGCCTGCGCCCAGTTGCCAGGGGCAATGTCCATCACCAAGGGCAGATCCGCACTGCGACCGGTGACCGCCAGCGCCAAAGCAACAGGGCCCTGGTGGAACTGGTGATGACCACCATCAGGGCCGTTGCTGGCCGAGGCAGGGCCATAGATCATCGGATCCCCCCATTCGATGCCATGCTGGACCAGACGGCGCAGCACAGCCTTGGTCTCGGCCTCGGAATAGACATCCGTAACCAACGCCAGCATGGCGGTTTCGATGGTGCTGGCCGTATAGCGACCATAGTTAGTCAGACCACCACCAAATCCGAAGGGAGAGGCGTTTTCATAGCCCATCCCGCTCGCAGCCGAGATCTGGGCATAAAGCGGATAAAACTGATCAAGACTTTGCATCAAGACAGCAAAGGGGGGGAAGGCATGACCAGAGGCGCTGTGGCGGGTCAGACCGGCATAGAAGGCATCAATGTCAGCCGAATGCCACGCGGGGCCCGTATAACCCTCCCACTGGACAGATGGAGCAAGATAAGCGCCAACAGGCGGAGCCGAGGCCACCACATGCAAAGCGGCGATCTCATCAAAGGCACCCTTGCGGTTCTCATGAGGGGTGCGGGCAACGGTCTTGACCAAAACATCGCCTGCAGTGACAGACAACGGAAAGCCGGCGCTCAAGGCAGGGTCATAGGTAGTCCAGCGACCGTCATACCCCTGCTCAGGGTTAGAAGAACTGGTCCGAACAGGGTTCTTCATCAAACCATTGATCACAGCGCCCTCAAACAGGCTCTGAACGGGGGTGACGTTCGTCAAAGTGGCAATTCCACTCGGAACAACCACAAAAGGCTTACCAGCAGCATCGACACCGGTCTCATACTCACCGCTCAAGGTGAAGGTGACAGCGCCCATGTTCACCACTGTGGTACCCGAAGAAACTGTGGCGGCAACAGGCATCGACAGAACACTGCCAGAGGGGGACGTGGCACGGACTTGCCAGATCATCTCACCTTTGGGTCCGCCCAGAGGGGCCGTATAAGACATGCCATCAGGGGTCAGATCGATGTCAGCCGTCACATCCACACCCGCGATGGTCAGAACAGCACTCAGCAGGGCTGTTTGAGGGGTCGCTGTGCCATAAGTCAGGGCAAAAACGGTGCCTGCAACACCACTGGCTGGAGTCAACGTTGGGGAAGTCACAAACTCGGGGACCTGCCCGACAGGAGGTTCCACAACGGGCCCGGCCACAAAGCTGGAAATGGATTTAGAAATACTAATCTGCATATGCTGCGCCTTCGGTCGCCCTGTCTCTGACAGGAACGAAGGCTGTGCAGACACGGCCACCGCAGCAAAGTCCGCTGCCCCGCTGGGCACGCGGGACGCATCTGGACTGCGCTCTGTCACAAAAGGCAAACCTGCGGCAGAGGGGTAAAGATACCCCGAGGCCAGCGCGCCCAAAGGCAGGCTGATCAGCAACACTGCATAAAACCACAACGCAAGTGCCATGGACCATTGGCGGCCAAATAAGGCCCCACTTTTTAAGTAAGTCTTCATAAAATTATCACCTATCAGCGGATTTCTGCCTGCTTTCGGCTGCTCAAGTACTCTGGCCGAAAAATGGCTCCGTTGTCACCACGCTTCAAACAGAATTTTGCCTCGATTGTTTCGCACAGTGTGTCTTCCCTCAGGGTTTGCCACGGGTTCTGCTCATATCCCAAGGCTGGCGCAACACAACGCTTAAACAGACCCTAACACTGCTAAACTCATGGATCTGCTCGATGCCTGCTGCCCCTTTGTACGACCTGAATGCTGATTATTCGAATGCGACTGTGACGGTGACGTCTACGGCTGAGTTGAAGGCGGCGCTTGCCTCTTTGTCTCAGGGCAGTGGCGGGACGATCCTGGTGGATGGGTCCAAGGGGCCTTACATCATCGAGGCTGACAACCTTGGTCTTGAGAACGCAGGCGTGCTGATTACACCGCTCGACGCCGATGTGCAGCCGCATGTCTATCAGGTTGATATCCGGGGGTCCTCTGACATCACTGTGCACGGCATGAAGATCGACAGCCGCGCCATCGACGAGACCCGCGACAGCTGGGACTACGACGTCAACGTGCTCAGCTCCAAATCGATCAGCATCGTGAACAACGACTTCCAAAGTGACGGGGTCGAGATGAAAACAGAATCCAACAACGCCGTTGATGGAGAACGTGGGATCATCGCACGTGACAGCGAAGACATTACGATCACCCATAACACAATGGTCGATTATTCGACTGGAATCGTCTACCTTGAAGTCAAGGGATTAGACATATCACACAATGATATCAGTGGGATACAGGGTGATGGATTGCGCGGTGGTGGCATTCAGGATGTCACGATCACCAACAACCACATCCATGACTTCCACGGCACCACCCAGACATTGAACCATTCCGACATGATCCAGATCTGGGGCATAAACACGACGTTGGTCACCAAGAACGTCGAGATCAGTAACAATGTCCTCGACGCAGGCAATGGCGCGGCCACCCAATCCATCCTGATCCAGAATGAGGGGTTCCCAAGCAATGGACTCTACTTTCAGGACATCTCGATCCACAACAACATCATCCACAACGGCATGGCCCAAGGCATCGGCACCCGCTACGTCGAAGGTCTGGAAGTCTATGACAACACAGTGCTGTGGAACGAAGCCTCGACCTATCTGGTGCGCGACGGTGACGAGCCCGGCACCAGCCACCCCCGCCTGATCCTGCGTCATTCCCCTGATGCAGACGTCTACGGCAACATTGTCAGCGAAAGCATCATGAACGAGGTTCTGATCCCAAGTGGTGACAACTACATCATCGAATACGGTGACGACGGCGCCGAGAACTTTGTGGGCAACCACATCGTGAACCTGTCCGGTCAAGGCGATCTGTCCTTGCAGGACTTGTCCATCCGCCCCGACAGCGACCTCTATGGTGAGTTCGGCGCCGAAACCAGTTCCGATCTCTTCACCCCGCAGGCTCTGGCCTGGATGGAAGACGACGGCAGCGATGCGATCACCACCGTGATGACCCAAAACGACCTGCCCGGCCGCAACACAGGCGTCGAGCTTTCCGCCAAGCACACATTGGTCGACGGCCAGCAAATCGACCCTAACACGGCCCAAGTCACATGGTTTTTTGACGATGGCCAGTCGGTGGAAGGGCTTGAAGCCATCCATGTCTTCGACAGCCCCGGCGTCCACGAGATTACCCTAGAGATCGAAACCGCAGGCGGTGAGACCGCCACCATCACACGGTTCTTTGAGGCCCTTGGAAATGATGTCTTCGACATCGACTTCGACCAAGGCGGCATCGACATCACCGAGTTCGCCTCCCTCACCGAAATCACAGACACCGAAGGCGACGCCTTCGTGCAAGGCCGCACCGGAAAAGCTTTCGACCTCGACGGAAACGACAGACTCGCGCTCGATAGAACAAATGATCAGTTTTCGGGATTGAAGCTGTTCCAGATCGATCTGGGCTTCAAGATGGAAGCCAGCGCCGGCAATGAAGGCAATTTGGTTCAACTGCACAAAGCCTTTACCCTCAACATCTCTGACGAAGGCGCTCTGACCTTTGATCTGGACACCAGCGACGGCCACTTCACCGCCACCACCGGAAATGGCGCTGTGACCCCAGGCCAATGGGCTGATATCAGCGTCCAATATGACGGGTTTGAGGGCAAAATCGATCTCGTCGTGGATGGCGAAGTCCTCGGCACAGGTGCCGCCACGGGCACCACAACCGCCACAACCGGATACGACCTCATCCTTGGCACCCAATGGGGTACAAGCATCAAGGGCGTTGTGGACCAGTTCACCATGACCACGCCCAACTCAGAGCTTGAAACACCGCTTTCAGCAAGCGGCACCGTTGAGGAAGTCGAAGAGGTCGATGCCATGATGGATGACATCACCGCGACCCCCGAGACAGCCTTATCCGTGTCCGCGACCGAAGAGGCCCCTACCCCACAGGCCATTGAAACCAGCGCCATTGAAGAGCCCATCGCCGCAGATGAAGACGACGATAACTTCATTGAGAACCTGTTTGATTTTCTCAAGGATCTCTTGGGCATTTCCTCAGACGACGCACCAACTCAAGCCCTTGACTTGGCCCCCTACGCCCAACACGCCGATCAAGAAGCCTTTGCCAAGCCGATGGCTTTGTTTGAAATTGTCCAAAACACGGGCATCCTTCCAGAAACAGCCCACACCGATGGTATGGAAGGTGAAGAGGACGAGGATCCCGACTACAACCTCGCAGCCTAACGCCCGGCCCGTTTTGCCGGCAACCGTTTCGCAGCGAAACCGCGCTACGTCAGCTGCGTGATGCCAGCCAAGTGCGTAGTTCTGCCTCAAGGGCAGGGGTAATTCCCTCACCGTCGAGCACGAGCTTGCCTTTGGAAAAACGCAAGTAGACTGATTTACCTTGTACATAGCCTGCCGGGGTGTCGGCCTTGAAGGCGCCTGAATTTTTCGCCTTAGAGCCCAAATTAGACTCTAATACGACAGATTTCAGGGCTGCCAGCTCTGCCTCGGGGGTGTCATGGGTGCGCGTAGTGAGGGCTGATTTCATAGCCGCGCCCATCCCTTTGTCTTCCTGCACAGCCTTTGCCAATGCAAGCCCCTGCTTTTCAGACAATGCACTTGGAAAACGCAGGGCGTCCCCCATTGCCTCGTACAGCAGGACAAAGGAATTGATCTTGGATCGCTTGGCGCGGGGTGCAGCCGCGAACAGCGATCGCACGGCGGCCTTGGGGCTGTCATACACCCCCTGCTCAGCGGCGCGCACGGCAATGCGCGCACGCTCATAGAAACTGACGCCAGACCTGATCTCATTCTCTTCAACCATCGCCAGATAAACATCTGAAGCAGTCTCAGGCGTGCGGTTTAGAGCCTGAATCTTGGAGAATTGAGTGTCGCCGGTGCGCTTGTAAAGCTGACGCAACGCCACCAAACGACGCCAGCCGGAAATCAGCCCATACCGGCCATCTTTCAGATCGACCACCTCAACCGGCACTTGCTGGCCACGTGCTGCAAGGCTGTCCACCAAGGTTTGCATATCGGCCGGATCGATTTCGACCCGATCCCGGACCATGTAGCTTTCATCAATACTGTCCAAGTCGAGTGAGAGGATCATACGCCCATCGGCGCGAGCCGTACGCAGCTCTTCACTGACCTCTTCCAAAGCGGCAGCCGTTGCAGCGGCGCCTGCCACATCTGCAATGGGAGCCTGCCTGACAGGCGAGGCGCTATCCCAGCCCCCTGCCCGACCCTTCGCCTCTATATCGGCCTGTGAGAGGGCCTGAGGGCCTGCAGGGGCTTCTGACGGGGTCATCATAGGGCTAAGGCGTTTACGTTTGGCCATAGCGGGTCTCCTTAAGGCTGTAGTCGAAAGAAACGACGAAGAGTCGCATTGGGATATTCTGCGACGTGGCCGCAAAATTTATCCACAGCCTTGCAGGCGCCCTGTGGATAATGTTTCGCGCGCGAAACACACCTCATTCGGCTGCTTCCACAGGCGGTTGTGCATCCTCTGCACGGGCATCGCGACGCCAGGCACCGACAACAAGTTGCTTAAACCCTGCATAGGTTTCATCAAATGTCGCGCGGCCTCTGGCATAGGTTTCACGGTTGAAATCGCGGTAATCGGCTTCATAAATGCCATTCACATGTTCACTGGCTTGGCCGATGAGGGCCGTGAAGTCCTGACGGTAGGGGGATAGGACCGGCCCCATATAGGTCTGCATCAGAGCTGCCATTTCTGCCTGCTGAGTGCTGTCAAAGCGGGTGATTACAGCGCGAACAGCATCCCATTCAAAGCGAACACCATCACGACCAAGCGCCCGTGCAGCCATATTTTCCCCCTCTTCGATGCTGGAAAAGGTGGAATGGAGCATATCGAAAAACCGGCCCGTTGAATCGAATTCCACAAACGATGCCCCCAAGGGCACGAGCAGAATATCCGCCGCAGCCAGCCCGTTGATGGTCAGGTACCCAAGGGCAGGGGGGGTATCGAGGAAGATGAGATCGTAGTCATCCAAGATACCGTCTGCTTCCAGAATATCTGTCAGCGCATCCCAAAGCTTCCAGCCGCGGGCCGCCATCCGCCAGACGGGGATCTGAAATTCAGACCAGTAGAGGTTCAGTTGCGCACCTATCAAATCAATATTGGGCCAATGGGTGCCTTGGATCACGTCGCGGGTTTTGACCTTCAGAGCCTCAGAGAGCGTGTCATCCAAAGGCTGAGGCGCTTCGCCGCGATCAACCCTGCGCTGGTTGTCGGCCATCAGATGGGTACCATAGTGCCGTGCCAGCAGCGGAAAGACCGTCTGCCATTCATCTTCGACCTTCGCGCCAAAGATTGAAGACATTGATCCCTGGCTATCAAGGTCAATCACCAGCACCTTATAGCCATCGAGTGCTGCCGACATTGCCAGATGCGCGCAGGTGCTTGTTTTCCCGACCCCGCCTTTGAAATTGGCGACTGCGGTGATTTTGGCGGGCGCCCCCTTAGGACGATAGGGGAGGTATTCTTTGGATTTTGACCCTTCAGACCCAAAATGGGCCCGCAGTTTCAAGACCTCATCGAGGGTAAACCACTTAGCTCCGCCATCGGTCTCGGAGGTCCCTTGCGGCAAATCAGGGTTTGATCGCAGCACGCGCCTGAAATGTGCGGGCGCAACCGGGATCAGATACTTGGTGATTTCCCACGTAGAAAACAGGCGCAAAGATTTACGGCCTGTTTCATCCAGCCCCCGGGTGGCCAGATCATCACGTCCACTACGACAGGCTGCGGCAATGGCATTGAAACCATCGGTGCCTGTGGGATCGCCCAAAGCATCACAGGCCGCATCCGGTGCGATATTGAAATAGGGGGGAAGGTCTGCACTGCTCATCGCGGCCCTCATATGTTATATGTTTTCCCCTATGTGCCACAAAACACGTCACATGAAAAGAGAGCTGTCACAAACACTCTTTTTTCTAAGCAATTACAGGGGGTTTAAGCAAAGAACAGGGGCTTATGTGGCCGATCTGCACATCCTATGGTGTTAATATGGGTTATTAAGTGGTTACAGTTCAATCGCTTTTCTTCAATGCGTTGTTTTCTAATGGATTTATCGTTCTGAAATTGATCTTAGTGACTCTGATCCCACGATAAACTGACTCCAATCCCCCGATAAAACGACTCTGATCCCCCGATAGACTTATCCACAAGCTCTGGACGGAATCACTCGGGGTCTTTAGCGTGGGTGTCAATGAAACAACGAACCCGCATTTGAGGCTGAATACAGTCCTGCGAGGTCTCGGGCAGAAATTGAGCAGGCTAGACCAATGACCCAAAAGGGCACCCAATCGGCGCGACCGCTATGAGCGGCGTCACCAGTACACCCGTATCTCAACCGGCAGCGATGGGCGATTTTTTTGTCTGTGATTTTCTGTCGGCCAGTCCCAAGCATGATCTCGCCAGCATGGAGCATCCGCTGTTCTCACTGTCGACCCGGCCGGACAGGCGCATTCTGGAGTATGATCACAATGGGTCTGAGGTGACGATCACCCCTTCGGTCAAAGGCCGCGCCACGATTTTTGATGCCGACATTCTGATCTTTTGCATCAGCCAGCTGATGGCCGCCCTGAATGCAGGCAAACCTGTGGCCCGCACATTGACCTTAACCGCTCATGATCTGTTGCAATCCACGGGCCGTGAAACCAGCGGTGACGGCTACCGCCGCTTGCGTGATGCCTTTGAGCGCCTTGCCGGCACCCGCATCACCACCAACATCACGACCGGTCCCAAGGACGATTCCGTTGAGACGACCACCGGCTTTGGTCTGATTGAAAGCTGGCAGATTGTGCGCCGTACACGGGCAGGGCGTATGGTGTCTGTCAGTGTGACCCTGTCTGAATGGCTGTTTCGTGCCGTCCTGTCGAAGTCGGTTTTGACCCTTAGTAGAGACTACTTTTCCCTGCGCAAGCCGCTTGAACGGCGCATTTATGAACTGGCGCGCAAGCACTGTGGCCGTCAGCCCGAATGGCGGGTGTCTGTGGAAACCCTGTGCAAAAAGGCTGGCTCTGCCAGCCCGCGCCGTGTGTTTCGTGCGATGATGCGTGATATGATTAAGGCAGATACCTTGCCGGATTACGTCCTGACCGAAGAGCCGGGCGATATCATCGCCTTCATCCCGCGCAGTGCCGTGGTTGAGGCGGGCACAGGTCCACAACTGTCGGCAGATGCCTTGGAGGCGGCCCGCAGCCTAGCGCCCGGTGCGGATGTCTATGCGCTTGAAGCCGAATGGCGGGGCTTTTGGGCGGACACGGGCCGCAAAGCGTTGCGGTCTCCGGACAAAGCGTTTCTGGCTTGGGTCGAGAAGCGGGTGAAATAGGAACACTGTTGCGTGGATCAGGCCCAAACGGGCGGGAAACACGCGATTTCACAAAACCTCCGTGACGCGGGGCATTGGGTTTTGTATCTGGGGCGCAATCAAGACAAAGGCCGATATCATGCAAGTAGACCAAACCGCCCTTGAGGGTGTGGTGATCCTGACCCCCGCCCGCCATGGTGACGCGCGGGGCTTTTTCTCGGAAAGCTGGAACATGGCGCGGATGGCTGAACACGGTATCACAACCGAGTTTGTGCAGGACAACCATTCCATGTCTGAAACCACGGGCACCTTGCGCGGACTGCACTTTCAGGCGCCGCCCCATGCGCAGGCCAAACTGGTGCGTTGTGGGCGCGGATCATTGTTCGATGTGGCAGTTGATATCCGCAAAGGATCAAAAACCTATGGGCAATGGGTTGGTGAAACGCTCAGCTTTGAAAACGGTAAGCAGCTTTTGGTACCTGCGGGCTTCCTGCATGGGTTCGTCACATTAGAGCCAATGACCGAGATCGTTTACAAATGCTCTGATTACTACAACGCGACGGCCGATGGCGCGGTGCGCTGGGACAGCATTGGGATCGATTGGCCGATGCAGGGGATACCCGTACTGAGCCCCAAAGATGAAGCCGCACCGGCCCTGGCCGATTTTGACACTCCTTTTGTGTAGGAAAATGACAATGAAGATTTTGGTAACAGGTGGGGCAGGGTTCATCGGATCTGCCGTTGTCCGACTGGCGATTGAACAGGGCCATAGTGTTGTAAACCTCGATGCGCTGACCTATGCAGCCTGTCTTGATAACGTGGCTGAGGCCGCCAAAAGCCCCAATTACGCCTTTACAGAGACTGATATTCGCGATCGCGCGGCTTTGGATGAGGTCTTTGCGACCCACAAGCCCGATGCTGTTATGCATCTGGCTGCTGAATCCCATGTAGACCGGTCCATCGATGGTCCAGGTGATTTCATCGAAACCAATATCACAGGCACCTACAACATGCTGGAAGCCGCCCGCGCCTATTGGACGGCGCAGGGCAAGCCTGACACATTCCGGTTCCATCACATCTCAACGGATGAGGTCTTTGGCACCTTGGGTGACACCGGCCTTTTCACCGAAGACACCAGCTATGCACCAAACAGCCCCTATTCGGCGTCTAAGGCATCGTCTGATCATTTGGTGCGAGCCTGGGCTGAAACCTATGGGCTGCCGGTGGTGATGACGAATTGTTCGAACAACTACGGTCCATACCACTTCCCTGAGAAACTGGTGCCTGTGGTGATATTGAACGCATTGGCGGGCAAGCCGATCCCTGTTTATGGCGAAGGCCTGAACGTGCGCGACTGGCTTTATGTGGAAGACCATGCTGATGCATTGCTGACAGTCTTGCAAAAGGGCGAGCTGAACCGGTCCTATAATGTGGGGGGCGAGAACGAGGCCACCAACATCGATCTGGTTAAGATGATCTGCGCACTGTTGGATGACCGGCATCCCGAAGGTGCACCGCACGCGGACTTGATTACATATGTCACCGACCGCCCCGGCCATGACCTGCGCTATGCGATTGATCCGACCCGTATTCGCACGGAGTTGAACTGGCGGCCCTCAGTGACGCTGGAACAGGGTTTGGAAAAGACAGTCGATTGGTATCTGGCCAACGAAGCTTGGTGGAAGCCTTTGCAGGAACGTCACGGCGTCGGGACGCGACTTGGGACCAGCAAATAGACCCTAATAGGGTCTATCTGGCGGTTTTGGCGTTTAAGACAGGCAGCTTGCGCAGATCGAGCGCGGGCTTTTCAATGTAATGCCAAGACAGGACTGATGGAATAACCGTCATTGGCAGAGACAGGGCAATGTTTATCATTGGTGACATCGGCCCGAACATCCAGATCGCCAGCCCCTGCATCGGGAAGGCGTAGATATAGATACCGTATGAATAGTCGCCCAAACGGTTGTAAGCGCGCAGGATGCCCCCCGGTATATAGGCCAACCAGAAGGTGACATAGGCCATGGTGACCAGCAGCAGCAGCTCATAGAGTGCGCTTTGACGCAACAGGGCTGTGACGGCAATCAGTGCGACCGCCAGTAGAGCACTCAGTGGGATCCGGTCCTGCCAGAGGTAGATCAGCATCCCGAATACAAATGGCACTGACAGGGTATAGAGCTTGTCAGCTATATAGATTGTCTCAATCCCCATCGCGTCCTTGACGGCCCAGCCCAGAATATAAAGCCCCATGATCACACTAATCGCTCGCCGCTGGCGCAGCAGGCCAACAATGCCAACAATAAACACGCCAACATAGCAGGCGACCTCATAGAACAGTGTCCAGATCGAGCCTTCGATGGTGGGGTAGGGGAGGGTCTCAAACACACCGGGCAGGGTGAACTGCGGTTTGATCAGGGCCAGATTGCGGGCCATGAAGGTCCAGACCTCAGACGACCCCAGATAGCTTTGCAGGGGCAGGGTGGTTACCATAGGCCCTATTACAAAAGCCACCAGCAGCAGCGACACCAAGAGCCCCGGCATCAATCGCAACACACGGGCTGCAACAAATTGGGTTTTGGATCGCGACCGATCATAGCTCATTGCGATCAGAAAGCCGGATATGATGAAAAACACATAGACCGAAAGCGTGCCTAAAGTATGTCCTAGAGACTGATATAAAGGCTGAACAGCGTCTTCGCCCAAGGCAATTGGATAGGCGTGGCTGACCAGCACTGCCGTCGCCGCAAGGGCGCGGATCAGGTTCAGGTTGTTATCCCGACCTGCGGATTTGTCACTGAGAAGCACCATAAGAAGACTGTTTCACTTGTACACTGTGAGCGGACGTATCAGCACGGTATTATAGGTCATGCGTGGCAAGAAAAAGGACAAAGCCTGTGAACATTAAGGTTTTGGTATTTGGCAAAAACGGACAGGTGGCGAAAGAGCTATCGCGATTGGAGGGGGATTTTATCTTTCTCGATCGCACTGAGGTTGATTTGACGGACCCTGCCGCCTGTGCAGCGGTCATCGAGCACTCAGACGCACAGGCCGTGATCAATGCGGCGGCCTATACAGCTGTCGATAAGGCAGAAGAGGACATAGCGACGGCGCATCTGGTCAATGGTGCGGCCCCTGCCGCGATGGCACAGGCCGCTGCGCATAAGGGTATCCCCTTTGTCCATATTTCAACCGACTATGTGTTTGAGGGCGGCGGAGAGACCCCCTGGCACCCCAGTGATCCCACAGGGCCGCTTGGTGTTTATGGCGCCTCAAAGCGCGAAGGTGAGGAAGGTGTGATTGCCGTAGGCGGGGCTTATGGCATCCTGCGGACCTCTTGGGTCTTTTCTGCGCATGGGGCGAACTTTGTGAAAACCATGCTGCGTCTGGCTGAAACGCGCGATCATCTAACCGTTGTCGGCGACCAAATCGGTGGGCCTACCCCTGCTGCAGGGATCGCGGCGGCCTGTGTGGCTATGGCTGAGCAGTTAAAAACAGACCCTAACAAGGCTGGAGTGTATCATTATTCCGGCGATCCTGATGTCTCATGGGCGGATTTTGCCCGTGAAATATTTGGCCAAAGCGATCTGGCTGTCACCGTTGAGGACATCCCGACATCCGCTTATCCGACGCCTGCGGTACGACCTCCAAATTCAAGACTTGATTGCGCCACAACTGAGACCGTTTTCGGTGTTAAACGCCCCTCATGGAAGGCCGCATTGGCCGAGGTACTAAAGGACTTAAAGACATGACAGCGCGCAAAGGGATCATTCTGGCCGGTGGATCAGGCACCCGGCTTTACCCCATCACGATGGGGGTGTCCAAACAGCTTTTGCCGATCTACGACAAGCCGATGATCTATTACCCGCTGTCAGTACTGATGCTTGCAGGCATCCGTGAGATTGCGATGATTACCACCCCTGATGATCAGCCTCAGTTTAAGCGATTGATTGGGGATGGCAGCCAATGGGGCCTGTCGATCACATGGATCATTCAACCCAGCCCTGACGGGCTTGCACAGGCCTATCTGCTGGCGAAGGACTTTCTGAATGGGGCGCCCTCGGCAATGGTTCTGGGGGATAACATCTTCTTTGGGCACGGCCTGCCGGAGATGCTAGCGCGCGCTGATGAAAAGCCAAGCGGAGGCACTGTATTCGGCTACCGCGTGGCGGATCCTGAACGCTATGGCGTGGTTGCTTTTGAAGGTGAAACGGTCAACCGGATCATCGAAAAGCCGAAAGTGCCGCCGTCAAACTATGCGGTCACGGGGCTCTACTTTCTTGATGGGTCCGCGCCAGAGCGGGCAGCAGAAGTGAAGCCTTCGGAGCGTGGTGAGCTTGAAATTACGACATTGTTGGAAATGTACCTGAACGATGGGGCTTTGTCGGTGGAGCGCATGGGGCGTGGTTATGCATGGCTGGACACAGGCACGCATGCGTCTTTGCTGGACGCAGGGAACTTCGTACGCACCTTGCAAGACCGTCAGGGGCTTCAGACTGGTAGCCCTGACGAGATCGCCTTTGACGCAGGCTGGATCGATGAGGCAGGGCTTTCAGCGCAAGCGGATCGGTTCGGTAAGAACGACTATGGCCGGTATCTGCGGCAGTTGCTGAAAGACTGAAGGCAACTCAGGTGTAAAGGTTGATAAGGGCGGCTGCGGCGGCCCTTTCTTTTTGCGCCAAGGCAGAACTGTTGCATGGAAAACAACGAATACCAGTGGCGTCGGCGGATTTAGGAAGATGGCAGGGGGCTCTCTCAAATTACATTTGTTGGCGTTGCCAAGTGTGGAACAATGCTTCGGTGCGAAGCGCATTGTTGCGTTAATAACAATAATACTCTTTGAGGGAGATATTAATGACGATCAAAATACACTTGGCGGCGGCTGCCGCCTCTTTCCTGCTGGCTACCTCTGGGCAAGCCTCCACCATCTCGGGCGTCTTTGATGTAACGCCTGCGGTATCATCGTCTGGAACCCAGCATTCTTTGTGGTTTCAGGACATTCTCGCACCGGGGTTGGTGACGACCTACACACTGACAAGCCCGGGCACGTTAACCGCGGACGCCAATGGGGCAACTCTGACCGGCAGTGCGTTGAATACAAACGGATTGAACGCGGGCTTTGATATGTCCTTCACCTATGATCGGGATTTCTCTGATCTGCCGGTTCAGACACCTGGGTTTAAGGATGTTTTCGGAACACCAAGCGCCCCTAAAGCGGTCCCACATGGCAATGAAGACTACCTTGATCTTGAATCAGGGGTCATCACGGGCAAAGGGTTCTTTGACGGGCTTGTGTTCACAGTGACACGTGCGCCGGTCGATGGATCATATGCCACTCAGGTGGGCGGGGGTATCTTGCCACAAACTGGCGCCAATCAGCACAATGCTAACTACGGTCTGTCAGGCTGGTTCTTGATTGATACGGTCGACAGTGTGAACTGTGCCAACTGTACAGATCAGGCCTTTTTCCAAGGATTGGTTGGACGGCAGGGCGATGTAAACTTTAACCTGTCTCCAGCACTGGCAGCGGTTCCACTGCCAGCAGCAGGGTTCTTGTTGCTTGGAGCGTTGGCCTCTGCAATGGGCACCCGAACAGGTAAGCGTAAAGCTTAAGGCCGGAGCGGCAAAAATTACAAAAGGCCCGCGGACAGTCCAGCGGGCCTTTCTAGTGAAATTACCTTAAGACAAAAAAAGAGCCGATCCGAAGATCAGCTCTTTCTCGAAACTTGTCAAAGCGGCCTAGATTAGGCGGCTTTTTTCTTGCGACGGGCAAAACCCAGACCGCCCAAGGCTGTGCCCAAGAGCAACATGCCAGCTGGCAGTGGAACCGCAGCAATAGCAGCAACGCGCATTGAGATCTGTTCGCCGCCGGCAAGACCGGACCACGTCAGTGTCAAAGGCTGTGTTGTGTTGATCGCGTTGAAGGTCGCTGTCAGGTTTTGGTTAGAAACCAAAGACCCACCGGCTTGCACCAAGTTGATCGTGTTGCCACCGAACGACAATGTCGCTGCAGGGTTCAGGTTTGCATATGCATTGCCTGTGAAGGACAGCACCAGCTGTACATTCGACTGAGCAATGGCCGTTGCGAAGAACGGGTTCACATATGTATCAACAGTCAGGCTACCGGAGCTTGCGTTGTCGGCAACGATGCCTTCGAACGCGAACTGGTCGGTCGACCCAATGTTATAAGAACCACAGTTTGCAGCTTGGCCATCAGCGATGACACCGCAGTCTGTGGTAATAGTTGCAGCAGATGCTGCACTGGCACCAAGCGCAAAAGCGCCGGCCAGCAGAACTTGTTTGATTTCCATCGTTCCACCTTTGTAGATAGTTACTGCGCACAATTCATCACACGCTTTCGCTCACGGTCTCTTGATACCTTGGCCCAGAAGGGCGGGGCAAGTAGATTCACGGTTCATGGCGGAAATAAGGCAAAGGTCTTTAAGGGTTGTGCGGGATTTGTGGATAATCAGCAAAAAGAGCAGGTATTGTTGCTAAAAAGGCCCTTTTTAATAGGATTACTGGCCAATAATTCAGCAAAAAAGGCCCTTCATTAAGACCTTGTTTGCGCAAACTGACGCCGATTCGTGTCAGATTTTTGCCAATTTTCCCCCTTAGCGGGGATCAAAATCTTGCCGGAACTATCTGTCTTCGGCGGCTTTTTGATAGGCTGCAATCAGGGTATTTACCTGATCATCCCAGCCCAGATCCGACACCACCCGTTGCCGTCCGTAGGCTCCCATTTCGGCCCGCTTCTTTGGATCATCGAGCAGTTGCAGCATTTTTGCGGCCAGGTCTGCGGTGTCGTTTTCAGCAGCATAGAGCGATGCCTCTTGCGCGCTGAACCGGCCTTCGGTGACATCGAACTGCACCACTGGTTTGGAGAACGCCATGTATTCCATAATCTTGTTCATGGTGGATTTGTCATTCATTGCGTTCACCCGGTCGGGGTTCACGCAGATGTCTGCGCTCGACAGAACAGAGAATAGATCATCGTCTGGTGCACGCCCTGTGAAGGTCACGTGATCTTGCAATTTCAGGTCTTGGGCCATCTGTTTGAGATCATCCAAAGCCGGCCCGCCGCCGACCAGAACAAACTGTACATCGTGCCCCTGTTCGTGGACCATCAGCGCCGCACTTTCGAGCAAAAGGTCGATACCTTCCTGTTCACCCATCACGCCGACATAGCCGACCATATGCTTGCGCCCGTTGTGCCATTTGTCTGTTGGCTCTTGTACGTGCAATCGGTTCAGGTCAGGCCCCGAACGGACGATAAACACATCCTCAGACGCCATTCCGCCACGTGTCATTGCGATTTCGCGGTAGCTTTGGTTGGTGGCAATCGAGACATCTGCCGCCTTAAACGTCAGCCGTTCAAACAGCACCATCAGTTTCCAGAAGAAGCCGCGTTTGTTGAACTTGGCCTCGTAGAGTTCGGGGTTGATGTCGTGGTGGTCAAAGATGAACCGCTTGCCGAACAGCTTGAATGGCAAAGCCACCAGAAAGATCAGATCGGGCGGGTTGCAGCCTTGGATCGTGTCAAACCCGTGCTTGCGCAGGATCTTCAACGCCAGCCGCATTTCATGGAACAGGGCGGCGCCGTATTCCAGCAGATACCCCGATGCGCCTTTGGCGTCTAAAGGCAGGGTGTGGCGGTAGATATGTATGCCTTCTACGACTTCATACCGTTCCTCAAAGCCTTTACCTGTGGGGCAAATCACAGCCACTTCGGCGCCTGCTGCGGTCAGCGTCCGACATTCCATCATCACACGACGGTCGAATGGCAGCGGCAGGTTTTCCACGATCATCAGAACCTTGCGGCCCGCCAAAGGCTGGCTGGCGCGCACCGCGTCCATATTGGGCGTGTCGACGATTTGGGTCATATCTTTGGGCATATCAAAGGGCCTTTAGGGCTTAGGGCAGGGTGCCCAGATCACGGACGATGCTGGCGTCGGCCAGCTTCAGATCTTTGAGCGTTGCATTGGTTGCAATCACGCGGTCATAGCTGCCTTTATCGGCCGCTTCTTTTGAAATCAGCAGCTTTTCGAGACTTGGCAACTGGCTGTAGGCGTAGCCCAGATTGGCCCCCACAAGCATATCCGCGTTGATGGAAGGATCATAGATTTCAAGCACATACCCAGCACCGAGCAGCTTACGCGCCAGATCGACATTGGGGCTTTCGCGCAGATCATCAGTGCCGGCCTTGAACGCGAGCCCGGCCATCAAAATTTTGGCCCCCGGCTTCAGCCCGTCGCTGGCATATTCAAAGAGTGCATGTTTGTGCGCCTCGTTAGACCGGATCAGGCTGTCGACCAGATGCAGGTTTGATCCTGTGTCGGCACCGATATATTGCAGCGCACGCACGTCTTTGGGCAGGCATGACCCACCAAAGGCGCCACCCGGACGGGTGTAATAGGGCGAGATGTTCAGCTTGGTGTCAGACACAAAGATCTTGTGCACTTGGGTCGCTGAAATGCCCGATGACAAACAAACGCGGCCGATTTCATTGGCAAAGGCCACTTTGACGGCGTGCCATGTGTTGTCGACAAATTTGGTCACCTCTGCCTCGCGGTAGCCCACATAGAAGGTTGGTGCGGTGATGTTCTCATTCAGGGTTTCCATTGCAGCATTTGGCTTGCTGTCATGGGTGCCGATAACGATCTTAGGCGGCTCGAAATAGTCCTGAACGGCCGATCCTTCGCGCAGGAATTCGGGGTTATAGACCAGTTCAATCTTGTCCTTCATTTTGTCGCCCAAGGTGGCTTCAAAAATAGGTTGGATCAGCTCTTCAATAGTGCCAGGGCGAATGGTTGAACGATACGCCACGCTCAGCTTGCCACCGTCTTGATCGGCCATTGCAGCTGCAATCTGACGCGACACATCAGCGATATACCCCATGTTATGTGAGCCATCCGCGGCTGAGGGCGTACCCACACAGACAATCGCGAGATCCGCACCAATCAGGTGATCACCGATGGTGGTGTCGGCTTGAATCAAACCCTTCTTCAGACCGTCGGTCAGCATATCGGCCACTTTAGGCTCTACAATGGGGGTTTTGCCTGCATTGATCGCATCGACTTTGCCTTGGCTGACATCAATGCCAACAACAGTATGGCCTTCGCTGGAGATACAGCAGCTTGCAGTAAAGCCCACATAGCCAAGCCCGAAAATTACAACCTTCATAGTCTCACCCATTCTCAATAGTCACCACATAGGATGTGGTCTTTTGCACATTTCTGCGTTGCAGCAAAGCTTTTGGTCCGATCATGACCGATTGTAGACGTCTTCGTATCTCACAATGTCATCTTCCCCCAGATATGAGCCGGTTTGTACCTCGATCAGAAACATTGGGACCTGTCCGGGGTTGGCCATGCGGTGCACAGCACCAAGGGGGATATAAACGGATTGATTTTCCGTTAGCAGTTGTACGGTTTCATCCACTGTGACTTCGGCGGTGCCGGCCACAACGATCCAATGCTCAGACCGGTGCATGTGGCTTTGCAAGGAAAGAACCCCGCCCGGCTTAACGCAGATGCGTTTGACCTGAAAGCGATTGCCAAGACAGAGCGTTTCATACCAGCCCCAGGGCCGGTGGAAACGAGACGCATCTTGGGCCTGATCCACTTTGTTTTTCTTGAGGATCGAAACGACGTCTTTGACCCGCTGCGCATCTTTCATATCCGCAACAAGCACAGCGTCACGCATGGCGACGGCCACGATGTTATCAAGACCAAGGCCAACCAGATGCAGGTTGTCTTCTTCGGATTTGAGGAAGGTGTTTTTGCAATCAAGTGCTGTGGCAGCACCATGTGTAGCGACACCATCACTGTCACGGTCAGCAGCCATCCAAAGCGCGTCCCAGCCGCCCAGATCGGACCAACCGCTGGTCAGGGGCACTGCTACGATGTTGTTGGCTTTTTCCATGACCGCGTAGTCGATGGATTCAGACCGGGCGCTTTCAAAGCTTTTGTCTTCCAACCGGAAGAAGCCCAGATCGTCTTCGCCATTGTCCACTGCCATCTGGCAAGGCGCCATCATGTCAGAGGCATGCGCTTCAAAGGCGGCGATAATGTCTTTCACGCGGAACATGAACAGTCCTGCGTTCCACAGGTGCTTACCTGTTTTGATCAGTTTTTCAGCTGTGGCTAGATCAGGTTTTTCCTGAAAGCTTTCTAGCGCATAGGCCGAAACACCGCTTGTCTTCTCTTTGAGTTCCAAATAGCCATAACCGGTTTCTGGCCGGTTCGGGGTCACGCCAAAGGTGACCATTTTGCCGGATTTGGCGGCCTCTGCACCTACTTGAATAGCGGCATGGAAGTCTTCGATCTCGCTCATCACGTGGTCCGATGGCGCGATCAGCAAAATCGTATCAGGTGTGTCGCGGTGCATCAAAGCAGCCGCTAGAATGGCTGCGGCTGTGTTGCGCGGTGCTGGTTCCACCACAACGCGGGCGTCGGTCAGTCCGATTTCAGCGGCCTGATCAGTGGCGATAAACCGGAAGTCATCAGCCGTCATAACCATTGGCGCTGCAAATTCCGGGGCGGCAAAACGCTTCAGCGTGGCCTGAAACAGCGTTTCATCGCCCAGAAGCTTGATAAATTGTTTTGGGTACGCTTTGCGAGAGCTGGGCCAAAGACGGGTGCCTGAGCCGCCGCACAAAATAACAGGTTGTATCATCACAGAGAATTCCAGTTGGGTCCGGTTTTACGGGACTATTCTACCATCAATGTGTCGCCAGCACGGCGAAACATAGAAAACATGAGGGATTGTTGCCGTTTTGCGCTTTAATCGGAGCCGAAAAGGTCCCGGGTAAAGATTTTCTCGGCTACATCTGCCAGATCGGGTGTCGCCCGGTTGGCGACGATCACATCCGCTTCAGCCTTGAAGGCATTCAGATTCCCCACAACACGGCTTCCGAAAAAGTTGTCGTCGGGCAGGGCGGGTTCATAAACGATGACCTCGATACCCTTGGCCTTCACCCGTTTCATGATGCCCTGGATCGAGCTTTGGCGGAAATTGTCAGATCCAGCCTTCATCACCAGACGGTAGATGCCTACAATCTTGGGTCGCCGTGCGATGATCTGATCTGCGATGAAATCCTTGCGGGTCCGGTTGGCGTCTACAATGGCACGGATTAGGTTTTGCGGCACATCTGTGTAGTTGGCCAGCAGCTGTTTGGAATCCTTGGGCAGACAGTATCCACCATAGCCAAACGACGGGTTGTTATAGTGCCCGCCAATCCGTGGATCTAGGCTGACCCCGTCGATAATCTGGCGCGAATTCATCCCCAAAGCCAGCGCATAGCTGTCGAGTTCGTTGAAAAATGCAACCCGCATGGCGAGGTAAGTATTGGCGAATAGTTTGATTGCTTCTGCCTCAGAGGGGTCGGTGAAAAGAATCTCAATTTCAGTCTCTAATGCGCCTTGTTTTAGCAGTTCTGCGAAGCGTTCGGCCCGTTTGGAACGCTCGCCCACGATGATCCGGGAAGGGTGCAAGTTGTCATATAGGGCCCGGCCTTCGCGCAGGAACTCGGGGCTGAACACGATCTGGGTGTTGCCCAAGCGCTCACAAAGCCCGGCCGTATAGCCCACAGGGATCGTGGATTTGATGATGATCGTCGAATCCGGATTGATGCCAGTGACTGTCTCAATCACGGCCTCGATGCTGGAGGTGTCAAAGAAGTTGGTTTGCGGATCATAGTTCGTCGGGGTGGCCACGATCACAAATTCCGCGTCCTTGAATGCTTCTTCGGGGTCAACCGTAGCCGTCAAATCCAGTGGTTTATCGGCCAGGTATTCCTCTATTTCAGGGTCGATGATTGGGCTTTTGCGTTGGTTGAGCAGGTCCACCCGTGTGGCGTCCACATCCAAAGCCACAACCGAGTTGTGTTGCGCCAGAAGGACGGCGTTGGACAGGCCCACATAGCCAATGCCAGCGACTGCAATTTTTGTTTTGGACATTACGATCCCGTTTCTGCGATGGGGGCCGCCGTCTGTGCAGCGGCCAGAACCTGTGTAACAGCAGAACGATACTGCTGGGCGATATGAGGGCGACACATGAAATCAAGTGATCCATTCTCTTGCGCCGCGGCAAGCCGGGATTTGAACCCAGACTCGTCATTACAGAGCCTAATAAGGGCTTTTGTGATTGTATCTACGTCATTAGGATCCGCAGATAGACTGAACTCACCGTCTTCAAAGTAGCCATCGATAGCTCGGTTTGAGGGGTATAGGATGGGTGTTCCCGCCAACAGGCTTTCGGCAAAGACCATTCCGTAGCTTTCTCGTTTCGACAGCAGCGCAAAGGCGGATGCATCGCGCAGAAGGCCCTGCATTTTTTCAAGTGGTTGCGCACCTAACAAGCTGACACGCCCGGGTGCGATCTGATCGGCCATCTGCTGGACAGTAGCCGCCGCAGCGTCATCCCCGCCGCCAATGATCTTCAACTGGATGTCCGGCACCGCCTTTGATGCCTCAGCCAAAGCTTGAAATAGGTTTTTGACATTCTTGTTTTTGAAATGCGCGATGTTGAAGGCGGTTACGATTGTTGGTTTAGCCGCCTTTGCGCGGGGCAGGGGTGATTGCAATGCGTCCGCCTCTGTTGGGCAGGGCAGGAAGGCCACTTGGGCCTTTGGTGCCCCAAGATGGCTAATGATCGCATCACGGGCATTCGGCGCGAAGGCAAAGATGGCGTCGGCTTGTTGCCATATCCGGTCAAACCGACCCTTGAGGCTGCGTTTGAAGCGCACAATTTTTTCATCGGTGTTGCTTTGAATGGTTAAGATCAGCGGTACGTTGAAATGATCCGCCAACCGTTGCCCAACGAGCGCGTCGATAGTGATTTTGTGGGCATGCACCAGATCGGGGACAATCCCCCGCGCTTCCACGTCTTTAATGATCCATGTGGCGAGCTGGTCGAGGAACCGCGCCAGCAATACCCCCTTGGGTGGGGCGCCATAGGAAATAAAACGGTGATCTGTGCCGGCGTCGTCGTCAAATTTAGTAACGCTTTGCCCGGGCTTCCAGCCGGTGCGTTTGAACACATAGACATGATGCGTGAACTCGGGCACCAGCGACAGCAGGAGCGAGCTGGCCCGCGTATCAGGTGAGCCGGGTGCGGGATATGACGCAGCTGAATGCAAGATAACAGGGCGGCTCATAAGCTGCTGTCCTTTGCGCCAAGATAGGCTCTAATAAGGGGTTTTTTGGCTCTAAAAGGCATCAATATCCCTTTAGCCAGTCGCTGCGCTTTGACCATATATGCTGCCAGCGTTCCTTGCGGGCGCGTGCCGCGTCCCCCGGCATAAAGCCCATTAAAACAGCAGCGAATGTTCGTGTTGCCCCCCAAAGCCACTGCAAGGCAATCCCCAGTGGGATCAAAGCGGCTGGCCAATGATCGCGGATAAGAGTGGTCTTGGCCTTGGTCACCAGAACCGTCTTTTCAGCACGTGTGCCTGAGGCGGCCCCTACGAGATGCATGATTGTGGCATCGGGTGTGATCATTGGTTGATACCCCAGCTTTTTGGCGCGCAAACACAAATCAGCCTCTTCGCCGTACATGAAATACCGCAGATCAAAACCACCGAGTTCATTCCACAGCTTGCGCGGGGTCAGAAGGAAGCAACCGACAACAATATCGACTTCACGGATACTGTCACGTTTCCAACCGCCGATAGCTTCAGGGTTGAATAACCCGCTGTCGGGCAGGGCAGTGGTCAATCCGACGGCCCGGCAGAAAGCGGACCAAGGCGTAATCTGGTTCCAACATGAAGAAGGATTCAACGATCCGTCAGGGAAAACAGTGCGACCGCCATAAATGCCGGCTTTCGGGTGGGCCTTGGCAAAGTCCATGAGATTATCAATGGCATCCGCGTGGGTTTCGGTATCGGGATTCAACAAGAGCAACCAATCTGTGGTGGCCTTTTCAGCGACGACGTTGTTGGCTTTGGCAAAACCCAGGTTGTCACCGGATTGAATGACTTCAACGGTGGGAAACTGTGTCTCAATCGCTTCGGCGGAGCCATCTTTTGAATCGTTGTCGATGACAACCACATGCATCGCCGTGCGCTTGGTTGTATCGAGCAGCGTTTGCACGGCTTTCACGGTCAAGTCGCGTGTGTTGTAGCTAACGATGATAACCGTCAGCTCTGGCTGCGGTGTAAGAGAAGCGTTTTCAGACATGAAACCAAGGTACCTTATACAAGACTTGGGCGCTGATTACGGCATCGCAGCAATCCAAGCAACAGTTGGAAGGGAAACGGTTTTTTGCTGATTGGGAACCTTGAGAGGCGCGGGGGTGTACCAGAGCCCAAGAGGCCACTGCACAAGGCGCAGTTTGAGCAGATATTGAGACGAGATGACTTAATGGCATAATGGTTATTATGTAATAACTGTCCTATTTGGAAACAAAGGTTCTATTTTTACTAGACTGATCCGCGATTCGAAACAAACGACAGGATAAACTCTTAATAATCCCTTAATCCCCTTGACCGAATCGGCGCAAATTCGCTTAGTGCATGTCGTGAATGCGGCAATTTTGTGTTAAGAGGGTAAGTTCAGTCGGGAGTTCCGACATGGCGGTGGTTTCGTGAAGCGGACAGGCTGCATTTGTCAAAACTCGTCATGTATGTGAAACCGAACTGAAGCGGTTGTTTAATAGGTCCACGTGTTTCGGACCACAGATCAGCTACGCATCTTCTCATCTTCATTTTTGTCGCGAAAGCGGTCGACCTTTCTTTGGTCGTCCCAAATTAAATTGAGCGGGCCGTGTTGGTTCCGGATCCATCTGAGGGGATGATAATGACCTATAACTATAGATACTGGACAGCGTTCCGGGAAGCCGACCTGCTGAAGGCAGGCGATCACTCGATCAACAACGGCGACTCGTTTACTATGCCAGGCGCGGCGACAGTAAAACTGGCGGCCTATGACAATGACGGCCAACTGTCCGGCGACAACAATGACAAAGCCACAGACAGCGACGGCCACTACGACCAGTACGGCTGGGTCAACGATGGTTCCGGCTGGCAGAAAACCGGCGATCTGTATGTTGAAAAAGTTTTCACCCTTAAAGGCTCCGACGGCAAAACATACCACATGGCTGAAATCGAAGGCGAAGGTCACGATGCAGCCGGCGAAGGCGATGACTACTTCTCTTTCGTAGGCGCGGTACCTCCTGCAGGTGTGACACTTAAAGTTGTCTCCAATGCAGACAGCCACGGCGTAAACTACAACGACCTGAGCGCTGATGCGCCAGCCCATGTCAACAACGCCCCGACATTTGACAACGCCCCTGCGAACGGCGTTATCCATGTCAACGAAAACGAAACAGCTGTTATCGACCTGAACGCGTCCGACGCTGATGGCGACACGTTGACATATGAAATCACTGGCGGTGCAGACGCAGCCTTCTTTAATATCGACGCTGCCACAGGCAAGTTGACCTTCAAGAACG
>CAZWSE010000007.1:48788-50115 GCA_964636575.1 uncultured Sulfitobacter sp.
ATCGAAGCCGAAGACATGAACGCTTGGGGCTTTAACACTGTCCACGGCGCCAACGCCTCTGGCGGTGAAATGGTGCGTATCAACAAGCTGGGTGGCACAGGCGATCTGTCTACTACGTTTGAAGGCGGTTCCGGCACCTATGATCTGACCCTTTTCGCCCAAGACGAAAGCGACGGTCAGTCGACTGTCATGGTTAAAGTCAACGGTGAGGTTGTTCAGACAATCAAGCTGGACGGCGACAACAACGGCGGTGGTTCAAACAACGGTCACTTCTCTGAATTCACTGTGGAAGGCCTTGAGCTGAACACCGGTGATACAGTTGGTCTTTGGGCACAGTCTGACAGTGGCGAATATGTCCGTATCGACAAAATCAAGCTGCAAGAAGTTGAAGCTGAAGAAGTTGATCCGAACATGGTTTGCTTGGACTTTGAAGGTCTGACAGCCGGTACGGTTGTAGATCAGCAGTTCGACGGTGTGATGATCTCTGCTCAGCGCGCGACACATAACACTGCCGCAAACGACGCGATGATCTTCGACAGCAACAACCCAACGGGTGGCGATCACGATCTGGAAACCAACAACCAGAACAACATCCTGATCATCTCCGAAGACAACGACAGCAACGATCCTGATGATGCCATCGGTGGCACAATCTGGTTCAAGTTCGATAATCCTGCATCCGTCGACAGCATCAAAGTGATTGATGCCGAAGAAGGTGGCACGATCCGTCTATTGGACGAAAACGGTCAGCTGATCAAAACAGTGAACATTCCGAATGGCACCGACGGTGGCATCCAGACTGTTGAGATCGATGCCGAAGGCGTTGCTCAAATCGACCTGACCCTGAACGGTTCCGGTGCGGTTGACGATCTGAAGTACATCCCAGGTGAAGCGCCTGCGACAGCCTCTTTGGGCGGTACATACTTCATGGATAACAATGACAACTCCGTTCAAGACGGCGGCGACATGGTTATCGCAGGTGCAACGGTTCAACTGTTCCAAAATGGTCAGTTCGTAGGCTCCACCACAACAGATGCAGACGGAAACTATCTGTTTGAAGATCTGGCCCCTGGTGCCGGCTACACTGTTCGTTTCATGGAACAGGACGGCAAAACCTTCGTTGAGGGTAATGTTGGCGGTGACGATACAGTCGACAGCGACGTGACAAATGTTGGTACGGCTGGCAACGGCAATACCGGCGCAATCACGCTGGGTGCTGGTGAAGACAAACGCAACGTTGATGCGGGCGTTGAAGTTGTAGACCCAGGCACAGCCTCGCTTGCGGGTAAGGTCTTCATGGACAACAACGACAACAACGTTGAAGACG
>CAZWSE010000008.1:0-16420 GCA_964636575.1 uncultured Sulfitobacter sp.
GAACGACTGCGCATCATGTACCGCCGCTGGCCAGCCCAGCGACCATAGCCCCAAGAGCCACAATATGGATCAGCATAATCGCGCGGTCTTTCCACATCACGCCGACAATGAACCATCCAATCAGACCCGCTAGGAAAAAGTATATATTCCAAGGGGTAAGATCCATCGCAGTGGTCGCGTACCCTGCAATTTGCAGAATCGACGCGCTCCATTTTACCGTCTGAGTAAACTGCGCAGAGGCGGATCGGGGGAGGGACAAAGCCACCTCTTTCACAGCTTACTCAAATCGATTGGTTTCCAGCGACGACCGCGCCAAGGCCAGCGTTTGTGTGCCTCAGATTGGCTGGGCAGGTCACGTGCTTTGTGTGTCGGCATGCCGGTCGCGGTCATGAAGGTCTTCGCATAAATATCGATCATGTCGGTCTACCTTTCTGGCTAAACTCTGACACTGTTATTGAATTTTGCGGCCATATATGCGAGTCAGGAAAAGTTTCATAATGTAAGTAGGAATTACATATGACGATTGAGCAGCTTCCGCCTTTGGCCGCACTTAGGGCCTTTGCCGCCTATGTGGAGACAGATCAAATCGTGGCGGCAGGTGCAAAGATTGGTGTCACCCACGCAGCAATCAGCCAGCAGTTGCGGGCGCTTGAAAAGCACTTGGGTGTCGCTTTACTAGACCGATCCGGCCGCACATTGCAGCTGACTGGCGAAGGGCAGGTGCTGGCGGATGCGGTGACCTTGGGCTTTGGTGCGATCAGTCGCGCAGTGGAAGACATCACCGGCGCAGACGCAGCGCGGCCCGTTCAAGTGTCCTGCACTGCGATGCTGGCCTCTGCATGGTTGATGCCGCGGCTCGGTGGGTTTCGCCAAAAGCATCCCGATATTGATCTGATGCTGAACCCGTCGCCGCTGATGGTGCAGCTAGAACCGGGCGGCATTGATGTCGCCCTGCGGTTCGGACGCGGGGATTGGCCCGGGTTGGTGTCTGAACCTTTGATCATGTCGCCGATGGTTGTTGTTGCCGCCCCTTCGCTGGTGGAGGGGCGTACTATAGATACCCCCGCCGACCTGACCGGATTGCCGTGGCTGGAAGAGGCAGGCGTGTCAGAGGCCACCCGATGGTTGCAACGGCAAGGTTTGGATCAAACCAACCAACGCGGCCGCGTTCAGGTTCCGGGAAACCTGCTGCTAGACGGGGCGCGGGACGGGCAGGGGGTGGCCGTCATCGTCCGCCACTTCGTGGAACGCGATATCGAGGCCGGTCGCTTGGTCGAACTTTTTGAGGATGACCGTCGATCAGGCTACCACATTGTCACCCGCGAAGGGGTGCTGCGCCCGTCTGCCAAGGCTTTTGTAAGCTGGTTGCGACGACAATCCAAAGCCTAGCCATAAAAGATGTCTGACCGATGTTCTTTTTGACCCATGTCAAAGAACGAACCCACGCCGCGTGGCACAACAGGATCAACAAAACCGCAAACTAGGTGCATTGATTCCCGTGAGCTCAACTTCTCCTGCCCCGTCTCTGTACAAATCCAGAGAGCCCATTTTCCCCAAGCGGGTATACGGAAAATTCCGTAATTTTAAATGGTTGATCCTGATTTTCACGCTCGCCATCTACTACATCACCCCATGGATCAGGTGGGATCGGGGGCCTGAATTGCCTGATCAGGCTGTGCTGTTGGATATGGCAGGCCGTCGGTTCTATTTCTTCTGGATCGAAATCTGGCCCCACGAATTTTACTTTGTCGCGGGCTTGCTCATCATGGCAGGCTTGGGGCTGTTCTTGTTCACCTCTGCCCTGGGCCGTGTTTGGTGCGGCTATGCCTGCCCCCAGACGGTGTGGACGGATCTGTTCATTCTGGTGGAGCGTTGGATCGAAGGCGACCGCAACGCCCGCCTGCGCCTACACCGTCAGAAAAAAATGGATGCAGCCAAGCTGGTGAAGCGATTGACCAAATGGGTGGTCTGGTTGCTGATTGCCGTCGCGACGGGTGGCGCTTGGGTGTTCTATTTTGCAGATGCGCCCACTTTGATGCGGGACCTCTTCACGTTGAACGCGCATCCTGTGGCCTACACCACCGTCGCTGTGTTGACGGCCACCACCTTCTTCTTCGGCGGCTTTGCCCGTGAACAGATCTGCAACTATGCCTGCCCTTGGCCCCGTATTCAGGCCGCAATGCTGGATGAAGACAGTCTGGTGGTCGGATACCGCGAATGGCGGGGCGAGCCGCGCAAACATTCAGAGGCCATCAAAGACGGTACGCCGCAGGGTGATTGCATTGATTGCATGGCCTGCGTCAACGTCTGCCCGGCCGGGATCGACATTCGTGACGGCCAGCAGATGGAATGTATCACATGCGCCCTTTGTATTGATGCCTGCGATGACATCATGGTCAAGATCGGCAAGCCGCGTGGATTGATTGACTACATGGCCCTGTCGGACGAGGCCAACGAACGCGCAGGCAAGCCGCCCAAGTCCGTTTGGGCGCACATCTTCCGCCCGCGCACCATTATGTACTCTGCCATCTGGGCTGCTGTCGGGTTCGGGTTGGTGTTCGCATTGTTCATCCGCCCTGACATCGAAATGACTGTATCGCCTATTCGGAACCCGACTTTTGTGACCTTGTCCGACGGATCCATCCGCAACACCTATGACGTGCGCGTGTTGAACAAACACGGAGAAGACCGTCCTTACCGGATCTCTGTAACCGGTGATCTTACATTGCGGGTTGAGCTGGAAGGCCTTCCATTTACCACTTTATCTGTGAACGCCAACGAGGCAGGCTTGCAAAGGGTCTATGTGATCTCACCGCGCGGGTCCGCCCCGTCAGAAGCTGAACGCACCCCGTTCCGGTTCTGGGTCGAAGACCTGACAAATGGCGACCGTGCCCATACCGACACCATTTTCAACGGCAAAGGAAACTGATCCATGGCGCAACGTGAATTCACCGGAAAGCACATGCTGATCATCATGGTCGCCGCATTCGGGACAATCATCTCGGTCAATCTTTTGCTCGCCTATAGCGCGGTTAAAACCTTTCCCGGCGTCGAGGCGAAGAATTCTTATATCGCCAGTCAGGAGTTTGACGACCGCCGCGATGCGCAAGAGGGGTTGGGCTGGACCGTACGCGCGGATGCAGCGGGCGGGCTGGTGATGCTCAAGATCGCCGATGCTGCAGGCGATCCGGTGCAAGTTGCCAAGCTAGAGGCCACCGTTGGCCGCGCCACCCATGTCAAAGACGACCTAAGCCCCGAATTTGCTTTTGACGGAACGGCCTATGTTGCCCGTGCCGAACTGGCGGATGGCAACTGGAACATTCGTATGGCGGCCACCGCGATTGACGGCACCAAATTCCGTCAGCGCGTCATTTTGCATGTGAAGCGGTAGGACGCTATGACCCATGTCCTTACATCTCCCTCTGGCGCCGCTTGTCCGGGCTGTATCGCGGCCCCCACCGCCCCTCTAGAGAACACGCCGGATGATGCGCGGATCATGTTGTCGTTGCCTGATATTCACTGCCAAGCCTGCATCGCGACAGTTGAGCGGGCATTGCAGGCTGATCCTAGGGTCACACAGGCGCGCGTAAACTTGACGTTGAAGCGCGCCATGATTGAGGCCGATCCAGACACATCAGCTGCCGATATGGTTGCGGTCTTGGACGCCGTCGGCTTTGACGCCTACGAGATGGACGCAGGCGTTCTGTCGGCAACGACCACGGACAAAGCGGGACGTGATCTGTTGATGCGCTTGGCTGTGGCTGGATTTGCATCAATGAACGTAATGCTGCTGTCTGTGGCTGTTTGGTCAGGGGCAGAGGACGCCACCCGCGATATGTTCCACTGGATTTCGGCGGCCATTGCGCTGCCTGCCATCGCCTTTTGCGGGCAACCGTTCTTTCGCAACGCTTGGGCAGCGCTTTCGGTGGGTCGGTTGAACATGGATGTGCCGATCACGCTGGCCATTGTTTTGGCGCTGGTCACATCGTTGTGGGAAACCATGCTGTCGGGGCATCACGCCTACTTTGATGCAGCCTTGACCCTGACGTTCTTTTTGCTGGCGGGTCGGTATCTCGATCACCGGACCCGTGCAGTCGCGCGATCTGCCGCGCAAGAGCTTGCCGCGCTTGAGGTGCCGCGGGCCACACGCGTGACAGCAAACGGGGATGAGACGGTGGCCGTCGCTGATCTGGTAGTAGGCGATTTGGTCCGAGTGAACCCCGGAGGGCGTTTGCCAGTGGACGGTGTCGTTGTGGACGGTCAATCTGAACTCGATCGGTCCTTACTGACCGGAGAGACGATCCCGGTTTTTGCGGGCGAGGGGACGAATGTAGCCGCAGGTGAGGTTAATCTAACAGGGCCTTTGACCATACGCGCAAGTGCGGTTGGCTCAGACACCTCTTTGCACCGAATGACGGATCTTGTGGCGGTCGCGGAATCTGGTCGGGCACGGTACACGGCCTTGGCGGACCGCGCAGCCAAGCTTTACGCGCCGGGAGTTCATATCCTGTCTGGTTTGGCCTTTGCAGGCTGGTGGCTTTGGAGTGGTGATCTGCGTATGGCGCTAAACATCGCGGCGGCTGTTCTGATTATCACGTGCCCCTGCGCGCTGGGCTTGGCCGTACCTGCGGTGACGACTGCCGCTTCTGGTCGGTTGTTCAAACAGGGCCTTTTGATCAAAGACGCCACCGCTTTGGAACGCTTGGCGCAGGTTGATACGGTTGTTTTCGACAAAACCGGCACATTGACCGCAGGCACGCCCGTGGTGACAAATCTGGACGCTTTTGAAGGCTCTGCCTTGTCCGTTGCCTATGCGCTGGCGCAAGGTTCCGATCATCCACTATCGCAAAGCATCGCAAGTGCTGCTTTGGAGGCGGGTGTTTTGCCTGCAAAGCTTGAGGGCCGCAGCGAAGTGCCAGGGTTCGGGGCCGAAGCTGTTTGGGACGGGTTGCCTGTGCGTTTGGGACGCGCGGCTTGGGTCGGGGCAGATGCAGCCGCTCAGACCGCGGCCTTTTTGAGGATTGGCGACAACCCCGCGCAGCCATTTTTGTTTACAGATCAACTGCGTTCTGGTGCCCGTGCAGCGGTGGAAGCTTTGCAAACAGCAGGCAAACGCGTGGTTTTGCTTTCCGGCGATGGCGCGGCCGCGGTTGAGCATTTGGCCCATGATATGAACATTGACACTTGGGTGGCCGAGGCGACCCCTGAAAGCAAAGTCGAACGGATAGCCCTTTTGACAGAGGCCGGTCATACCGTTCTGATGGTTGGGGACGGTCTGAACGACACCGCCGCCTTGACCGCGGCACATGTATCGATCTCTCCAGCGTCGGCATTGGACGCGGCCCGTGTTGCGTCCGATATTGTGCTTTTGGGGGCGGACTTGTCGCCTATCGCCTCTGCGCTTGATGTAGCGACATCAGCGACCGCGCGGATCCGTGAGAATTTCCGTGTGGCCACCCTGTACAACGTGATCGCAGTGCCTGTGGCAATGATCGGTCTGGCCACGCCATTGATCGCTGCCCTTGCAATGTCTGCGTCCTCCCTGACAGTGTCGTTGAATGCCCTGCGGTTGAAAGGCTGAGTGAGATGGAAGTTTTGACCTATCTGATCCCGATTTCTCTGACCCTGGGCGCGGTTGGATTGGCGGCTTTTGTCTATACAGTGCGGTCAAACCAATATGACGATCCTGATGGCGACAGTCGCCGGATATTGAATGATGAATGGGATGATGCCCCCAAGCCTTAAGGGACTAGGAAAATGTGCGCTGACGCGCACGCGATGTTTTATTGGGGCGCTGCCCCAAACCCCGGGATTTGTTTTGAACAAAGAAGGGTGGGCTTAGCCGTAACTGACTGTTGCTGTGCCGAGGCCTTCGATCGCAATTGTGCAAGTTTGCCCGTTTTTGATAGGTCCAACCCCGGCTGGCGTGCCTGTCATGATCAGATCGCCCGGCTCTAGCGTCACCAGTTTCGACAAATAGGCGACCACGTCTGGCACGGGCCAAATCATATCAGAGATGTTCGCGTCTTGTTTTATCACCCCGTCCACAGTTGCCGTGATCTTGGCGCTTGTGGGGTGGTCAATTGATTCTGAGGTAAAGAGCGGCCCTATGATGGCAGAACTGTCGAACCCTTTCGACATATCCCAAGGTCTGCGTTTGTCTTTTGCTTCGTTTTGCAGGTCACGGCGGGTCAGATCGTTGCCAGTGGCGTAACCAAAAACGTGGCCAAGAGCGTCGTCGCGCGCGATGTCGCTGCCCTGTTTGCCAATTGCCACCACCAGTTCTGCTTCGTGGTGCAGGTTATCTGTCGCTTTCGGGAAAGGCAGGGTCTGACCGCTTTGTGCAATCGCGCTGGCTGGTTTTGTGAAGAAAAATGGGGGCTCTGCGTTTGGGTCGTGTCCCATTTCGCGGGCGTGGTCGGCGTAGTTGCGCCCGACGCAGTAGATGCGCCGCACTGCAAACCGCAGATCGCTGTCATTGATTTCAAGGCTGGGTTGAGACGGGGCGGGCAGGGCAAATTGTGTCATGCCCGTTTCAATGCCGCGCGCGGTTCGAAAGCGCAAGGCCCGTATTCGAAGGTAAGTTTAGCCAGCTGGTCCCATGGGCGTGCAGCCAACATTGCGTGCGGCCAGACGTCGACATGCAAGTTCGGCGGTTTCGCGGCTCATTCCGAGGAAGTTTGCCTCAAATCCCCGGCTGCGTTTGACGACCTTGCGCAAGGATCCATCAAGCGACGACATTTCCAGCAAGGCTGTCTGCAACAGCACTTTTTGCGCTTTGTAGTGGCTTTCATAGGTGCCCACGTTCACGCCCCAATGCCGCCCGCCAGATGTTGAAATGCGGGTGGCTATTTCGGGTTTCGCAGGTGCTGAGGCCAAAGCAAGATTTGCGGGTCGCGCAGTGGGCCGGATTTTGGCGATTTTGATCGCAGATTCAGAAGGCCGCGTCATAGGTGTGATGCTGGCGAAAGACACTGCTGTGGCTTGCACTTCTGGGGTCTGACCTGCCACCTCTGCCACCAACGTGTTCACGGCTGCGGTCACGGTTTCCGGGGCAGGGGTCGCTTGGGCTTCGGTGACGGCGGCATCAATAAGCGCGCGCATGGCATCGTCTTCTTGCGTGGCTGCGGCCATGATCACGTCCTCTGCAACCGGCCGCGTTTGCGGGCGCAGGCTTTTCTTGACGGCGGTCACAAGGCGAATGGTTTTGCCAGACGCACCTTTTGGCGCGGCTTCTGCGACGTATTGCGGACGCACAGGCTTGCGCAGAGGCGCGCGTGATGGTGCGCGACGAAAGCCCAAATCAAGCAGTTTGGCCACTTGCGCATTGCGCGACGCTGTTGATTTACCACCGAAAACCGTCGCGATGATGCGTTCGTTGCCACGTTCAGCCGAGGCCACAAGGTTAAAACCTGCAGCACGGGTGTATCCGGTTTTGATCCCATCCGCGCCACGGTAGTTCGACAACATGCGGCTGTTGGTGTTGGGCACGCGCTTCATGCCTGCATCAGCACTTTTGCGTGAAAACAGGTGGTAGTAGTCGGGGTAGTCATAGAGCATGTGGCGCCCAAGCTTGGTCATGTCTTCAGCCGTCGACATATGGCCGTTTTCGGTCAGGCCATGCGCGTTTTTGAAGGTCGTGCGGGTCATGCCAAGGGCTTTGGCGGTGCGGTTCATACGGCGGGCAAACTTGGCTTCGGACCCCGAAATGGCCTCACCAATGGCCGTGGCGGCGTCATTGGCGGATTTCACGGCGGCGGCGCGGATCAGATAGCGTAGGGCAATCTTCTGACCGTGGCGCAGGCCCAGCTTCGACGGAGGCTCTGCCGCTGCATTTTTAGAGATCGTGATGACGGTGTCGGCGGAAATTTCCCCCTTCTCGATTGCTTCGAACGCAATGTAGAGTGTCATCATCTTCGTGAGCGAGGCCGGATGAAGCCGCGTTCGCGAATTGTGGGAATGGAGCACTTCACCGGTGCGCGCGTCAATAACATGCGCTGCGTAAGGGGCCGCAACCGCGGAAAGCGGCACGACAACTAACATCCAAATTGCTGCAAAAATAAATAGCCCTGTACGGGCCGGCTGCCTACGCCGATCCTTCATCTTGTCGCCCTAACTCTGCCTCGTGCCGCCGGTTTTCCGACTGGCTTTATATTATGAGAGGCAAGCTACCACATGAGCGTCGTCAAATAAACCCTTAGATTCGCCACAATTAGGCGGATTCAGGCTGCTCTATTTGTCTATATCTTGGGGCTAACGGCATCCTTCCCCCTACCCGTGGAATTGTGGCGAGAATGTGTCATCCAAAGGGCTGAACTAAGGCAGTCTTCTACCCGATCTGCGCGATGAGGGTTTCAAGCCCTGACAAATCGTCAAGCGTGGCAAACCTTGGCGCGTCTTTAGGCGGGTCTGCTTTTTCCAGATCCCATTCCAAACCATGCGGAACGAACACGCCCCAGCCGCCCCCTTCGACCACAGGCACCACATCAGAACGCATAGAATTGCCGACCATCATGGCGTTTTCCATCGGGGTGCCAAAGCGCTTGAAAATGGTTTGATAAGTCGACAGCGATTTGTCAGATACGATCTCAACCCCGTCGAAGAAGTCTCCCAAGCCGGATTGCGCCAGTTTGCGGTCCTGATCCAGCAAATCGCCTTTGGTGATCAGCACTGTCTTATGCGTTTCAGATACAGCGCGCACGGCGTCTTCTGCATGGGGCAAAAGCTCAATCGGATAGCGCAGCATTTCACGACCTGCCTCCATAAGCTCGGATATGACCGATGTGGGGACGCGCCCGTCGGTGACCTCAATCGCAGTTTCGATCATGGAGAGGACAAACCCTTTCACACCGAACCCGTAATGGCCGATGTTGCGACGCTCGGCCTCTAGCAATCGGTCCGCAAGGTGGTCTCCTTCGACGAAATCGGCCAATAACTCGGCAAATCTGGCTTGAGTCAGATGGAAAAATCGTTCGTTGTGCCAAAGCGTATCATCGGCGTCAAAGCCAACTATTGTTAGATTTTGGGCCATTTCTACGGCTCAAGCCTCTTTTCTAATGCGTCAGACAGGTTATATAGCAAAGCCAAGCCAATCGAAATCCAAAGAGCACGAGGCCCAATGGCACAGTGGCACTGGCATATGTCGGACAAAAAGGAGGATGACGACGGGGACCTGTCTGTCATCACCGAAACACGTCCCAAGACGGCACGCCCGCCGATGTATAAGGTGATGTTGCTGAACGACGATTTCACGCCGATGGAATTCGTAGTGCATGTGTTGGAACGGTTTTTCGGCCTCAACCACGCGCAAGCCTTTGAAATCATGCTGACAGTCCACAAGAAGGGACTGGCGGTTGTAGGCGTATTCAGCCACGAAATTGCTGAGACCAAGGTGGCTCAGGTCATGGATTTCGCCCGTCGGCATCAGCATCCGCTGCAATGCACGATGGAAAAAGAAGAATAACCCCACGCCATGTCTTCACGTGTGTCTTTGGCCTTTGACGGGGGCGGATTAAGCCTGCCGGCGCAAGGCAAAATTGCTGTGTTTAGCCCTACGCAAACCGATGACCTGTCTGCGCTGCCCTTGGATCGTACTCAATTGATTCTGCGCATGAAGCCCGATGTCGACTATTTCACCGCCCTCGGGTTTAATTGCATAACGCAAGCCGATGGTCCTTATGCGATGTCATTTGTTTGTATACCCCGTGCAAAAGCGCTGGCCCTGACCCTGATCGCTCAGGCCGCCGAGATCACAGATGGCCCTGTTGTGATCGACGGGCAGAAGACAGACGGTATCGACAGTATTCTCAAGTCCGTGCGCAAGTTGACCCCTGTTCAAGGGCCAATCAACAAAGCCCATGGGAAGCTGTTTTGGGTCACAGATACAGGGTCCGATACATTTGCAGGGTGGCAGGCCGGTCCGGCCCTTACAGATGGCGGGTTTTGGACCGCGCCGGGCGTTTTCTCTGCGGACGCCATTGATCCAGCGTCTGCCATGCTCGCCGAGGCTTTGCCGCAGAAACTGGGCAAAACAGTCGCTGATTTGGGGGCGGGCTGGGGGTTCTTGTCGGCTCACATCCTGACGCGGGACGACATCGAACAGGCTTATCTGGTAGAGGCCGACCACCTGTCGCTGGAATGTGCACGGCGCAATGTGACCGACCCAAAGGCCAACTACATCTGGGCCGATGCCACCACATGGACAGCGCCGACCAAGCTCGATTCCGTGGTCATGAACCCGCCCTTTCACACAGGCCGGGATGCCAATATCGGGCTTGGAAAGGCATTTATCCAATCCGCAGCGGCCAATTTAAGCCCGTCTGGCAGTCTCTGGATGGTGGCAAATCGCCATTTGGGCTATGAAACAACTCTGGCCGAATGTTTCCGGTCAGTGGTTGAAGTCACGGGCGATACAAGGTTCAAAGTCTTGCACGCACACCGCCCGACCCGCACTAAGCGGTAAACGCTACCGCCAGACACCGGACCCAAAAAGGACCGCCACATGTCGTTTTCAATCGCAGGCAAGACCGCCATCGTCACAGGGGCCGCCAATGGCATTGGCCGGTCAATCGGCAAACACTTCGCCGAACAGGGTGCTAATGTGATGTTCGCCGATATGGACGAAGCCCGGCTTGTAGAAGAACTTGGCGAAAACGCAGATGACAGCAACATCCGCTACTTTGCTGGCGATTTGCGCGAAAAGCTGACAATCGCGAACCTGCTGTCTGCGACCATTGATGCCTTCGATCAGGTCGATATTCTGGTCAACGGATCGCGGCAGGTGATGACAACGGATCCTTTCGATCTGGAAGACCAAACCGTCGAAGACTTGCTGCAGCAAAACATGCTGGCCTCGCTGCGATTGTCGCAACAGGTGGTCAAACGCATGATCAAACAGTCCGAAAATCAGGACGAAGGACAAGCAGGCGCTATCATCAACATCAGCTCGATTGCGGCGCGCTTAACTCAAGCTGAATTGATGGGGTTCTCGGTCGCAACCGCTGCATTAGATCAAATGACACGGTCTTTCGCGGTCGCCTGTGCGCCACACCGGATCAGGGTCAATGCAGTGGCCTTCGGGTCGGTCATGTCTGCGTCTCTCAAACAATCCCTGCGCGACAATGAAGAGTTCCGCGATGAAATCGAGGATCACACCCCGCTAAGCCGCATCGCAGAGCCGCAAGAGCTCGCGGAAACCGTGCGCTATCTGGCCTCTGAAGGGTCCAGTTTTATGACGGGTCAGATCGTAACGCTTGATGGTGGGCGCAGTTTGATTGACCCAGTGGCCGCACCCGTTCATTAATCTCTGGAACACTGTCAACTTTACGGTACACTTCGCGCACTTAAGTAATGCGCAGGACCATCAGATGACCGACTTTGCCGACCAAAAATCTACCGCCTCAGCCTGGTTCAGAGAGCTACGCGACCAAATCGTCGCTGCCTTTGAAGGTCTTGAAAACGGTCACACCTCCGGCCCCATGTCAGACGCACCCATCGGCACGTTTGAGGTGTCCGAGACCAAACGCAGTGCCGATGACGGCTCGGACGCAGGTGGCGGCTTGATGAGCGTCATGCGCGGCGGGCGTGTGTTTGAGAAGGTAGGGGTCAATATCTCGACAGTCTACGGAACGCTGGGCGAACGCGCGCAAAACGCGATGATGGCCCGCAAAGGTCTGGCAGGTATGAAAGACGACCCACGGTTTTGGGCGTCGGGTATTTCGCTGGTCGCGCATATGCAAAACCCGCACGCGCCCGCGGTACATATGAACACGCGCATGTTCTGGACGCCACACGCGTGGTGGTTCGGCGGCGGGTCAGATTTGAACCCCTGCATCGAATACTCTGAAGACACGACCCACTTCCACAATACGCAAAAGACCCACCTCGACCCCCATGGGGCGGACCTTTACCCCAAACTCAAAGACTGGGCGGATGAGTACTTTTACGTGCCACACAGGGGACGCGCGCGCGGGGTCGGGGGCATTTTCATGGATGACCATTGCACGGGCGATTGGGAACAGGATCTGGCCCTGACGCAAGACATCGGTCGCGCCTTTCTACCTGCCTATCTGCCGCTGGTGGAAAACAGGATCAAACAAAACTGGACCGACGCAGACAAAGACCAACAACTGGTGCACCGCGGGCTCTACGCAGAATACAATCTGGTCTATGATCGGGGCACCAAGTTCGGACTAGAAACGGGACACGACGCAAATGCAGTCCTAATGAGCCTGCCACCTTTAGCGAAATGGCACTGATCTTCTTTGTTCCAAATAAATCCCCGCCGGAGGCAATCCAGCGGGGTCAACAGGCGCTAACTGTGCCAGTCAAAGAACCCAAGGCCGCCTTGTTTCAATAGCTTGGCGGCCATCACACGGCCCAATTCAGCTCCATCTTCAATCGGTGCAGATTGATCATCCGCAATCGCTTCAGACCCGTCAGGGCGCAAGACTTCACCGCGCAGGCGCAAAGTCCCGCCGGTCAACTCAGCCAAACCCGCGATCGGGGTCTCACAAGACCCGTCCAAGGCGGCCAGAAAAGCACGCTCCGCCGCCAAACGTTCTCCGGTCTCGACGTGATGAATGGCAGACAACATTTCGGCCATGCGGGTATCATCGCCGCGACGCTCAATCCCGATAGCGCCTTGGGCCACAGCAGGCAGCATATCGTCTGTTTCAATAGGGGTGGCAGGCACATCGGTCATGCCCAAACGGTTCAAACCGGCCATTGCAAGGAACGTGCATTCAGCAACACCGTCTGCCAGCTTTTTCAAACGGGTCTGCACGTTGCCGCGAAACTCTACCACGTTCAAATCAGGACGACGGTTCAGCAGTTGGGCCTTCCGTCGCAGGCTGGACGTGCCCACAACAGCGCCTTGATCCAAATCGGCCAGCTTAGACTTCGACGGCGATACGAACCCGTCGCGCATGTCTTCGCGGGGCAGGTAGGTGTCCAATAGCAATCCACCCGGTTGCTCTACCGGCATGTCTTTCATCGAATGGACGGCGATATCGATCTTGCCGGACAGCAGGTCTTCCTCGATCTCGCGGGTGAACAGACCCTTGCCGCCGATTTCCTTTAGCGGACGGTCTTGGATGGCGTCGCCAGTGACTTTAATCACAACAATCGCAAAAGCGTCCTCTGGCAAATCAAAAGCCGCCATCAACCGGCGGCGGGTTTCATAAGCTTGGGCCAGGGCCAAAGGGGATCCACGGGTGCCGATGTTCAGCGGAGAGGCGGGGGTAGGCAAATCAATCTTCATGAAACCATCTTTATGCATGTCAATTCGTCCTGACAACTGTGTCTGTCTTGACAAATTGACGTCAGACAGGGACCACAGGGGAAATTGACTGCGAACGAGGACGATATGGCCCACTCTAAAACCATTCTGCGCGCTCTGGCGGGCGAGACTTTGCCCACCCCTCCGATCTGGATGATGCGTCAAGCGGGCCGGTACTTGCCGGAATACAAAGCCACCCGAGCGCAGGCCGGCGATTTCCTGTCCTTGTGCTACAACCCCGATCTTGCGGCCGAGGTCACACTGCAACCCATCCGTCGCTACGGGTTCGACGCGGCGATCCTGTTTGCAGACATCTTGCTTGTCCCCCAAGCGCTTGGCGCTGACCTTTGGTTCGTCACTGGCGAAGGCCCACGTCTGTCGACAATCACGACGCAAGCCGACTTCGACAAACTCAAACCCGCCGATGAGATCGACGCGGTTTTGAACCCGATCTATGAAACGGTTGGCATCCTGTCGAAAGAACTTCCGCCAGAGACAACCCTTATCGGGTTCGCAGGCGCCCCTTGGACGGTCGCCACCTATATGATCGCGGGTCAAGGCACCCCCGATCAAGGGCCGGCCCACGCTTTGATGAACGAAAACAACGCCCTTTTCGAAGCGCTTCTCGCGCGGATCACCCAAGCCACCATCGCTTATCTCAGTAAGCAGATCGATGCAGGTGCCGAAGTGGTCAAGATATTCGACAGCTGGGCAGGCAGCCTCAAAGGCGATGCGTTCCAGAAATACGCGCTGGAACCCGCACGCGAAATCACCGCTGCCCTCAAAGCCAAATACCCGCATATCCCCGTCATCGGGTTTCCTCGTGAAGCAGGCGACAACTACATAGGGTTCCACAAAGCCACAGGCGTAGATTGTGTTGCACTCGACAATTCGGTCGATGCAGATTGGGCGGCCGAACAGGTCCAAAAAGACGGCTGCGTGCAGGGCAATCTGGCGTCTAGCCATATGGTAACAGGCGGTCAAAATCTGGTCGATGAAACCCGCCGGATCGTCAAAGCCTTCTCAAACGGGCCGCATATCTTCAACCTTGGACACGGCATCACGCCGGATGCGAACCCAGATAACGTACAGCTGATGATCGATACGGTTCGCGAAGGCGCGTAGCTGTATCGGCTTTGGTGATAAGGGGTGCGGTGGTGGCGTTAGGTGGACTTGAACCACCGACCTAACGATTATGAGTCGTTCGCTCTAACCAACTGAGCTATAACGCCATCAACGGAGGCCCGAATACGCATCCCAGCCCTGCGTGTCAAACGCAAATCGGGGCATTTCGTATCCAATTGAGGATAAGGCATGGACGGGGCCGGTCAGAACAGGCATATGCCGCGCTTGACCCCTGACCGAAAGGCCCCAGTGCCATGTCTACTGCCATGATCCAGACCCTCGCCGATGCCTTGGCCAACCGTGGCTATGATACGCTGACCCAAGTGCAGCAGGCGGTCAGTGATCCTGAATTGGCAGGCCGCGACATGCTTGTGTCCGCGCAAACCGGATCAGGTAAAACCGTTGGTTTTGGCTTGGCAATTGCGCCGACGATCCTTGATGGCGAAAAGTTCGACCGTGCAGGCGCGCCTTTGGCTTTGGTCATCGCGCCAACCCGCGAATTGGCCATGCAGGTCAAACGCGAACTTATGTGGCTTTATGCCGGTGCGGGCGCTGTTGTGGCCTCTTGCGTTGGCGGGATGGACGCGCGCGACGAACGCCGCGCTTTGGATCGCGGCGCGCATATCGTCGTGGCCACACCGGGCCGCCTGCGCGACCATATTCAACGCGGCACAATGCGCATGGGCGAATTGCGGGCTGTGGTCTTGGATGAAGCCGATGAGATGCTTGATCTAGGGTTCCGTGAAGACCTTGAATTTATCCTCGGGGAAAGCCCAGAAACCCGCCAGACATTGCTCTTTTCTGCCACCGTCCCACGCATGATCGCAACTTTGGCCAAGACCTACCAACGCGACGCCGTGCGGGTCGAAACGGTCGCTGAAAAGTCCCAGCACGCCGATATCGAATACCTCGCGATGCAAGTCGCCCAGCACGACGCTGAAAACGCGCTGATCAACGTGCTGCGGTATTATGAAGCCCCCAACGCGCTGGTCTTTTGCAACACCCGCGCAATGGTGAACCGTCTGACCACCCGCTTTTCCAATCGCGGCTTCAGCGTTGTGGCCCTGTCGGGTGAGCTGACCCAGAACGAGCGCACCCACGCTTTGCAAGCCATGCGCGACGGACGTGCTCGGGTCTGTGTGGCGACTGATGTGGCCGCTCGCGGGATCGATTTGCCGAACCTCGAACTGGTGGTGCATGCCGAACTGCCGTCCAACTCTGAAACATTGCTGCACCGGTCCGGCCGGACGGGGCGGGCAGGGCGCAAAGGTGTCTCTGCACTGATCGTACCGCCAAAGGTTTCCAAAAAGGCGCAGCGGTTGCTGGGCAATGCGAAGGTCAGCGCCGATTGGCGACCTGCGCCTTCGGCCGAAGATGTGCGCGAACGCGATCAGGACCGTATGATGGCGGACGAGGCTTGGACGCTGCCGATTTCCGAGGACGAGGCGCCGCAGGTCGAAAAACTGACATCTATGTATGATGCAGATACAATCGCTGCCGCCTATCTGCGGCTCTACCACACCCGCCAATCCGCGCCCGAAGACCTGTCTGATCCCGGCGCGCGGCCGGAACGCAAACCGCAAGTAGCCTTTGGCCCGTCGACTTGGTTTTCTGTCTCAGTTGGCCGTCAAAAGGGTGCGGAAGTGCGTCGCATCTTGCCCATCGTTTGCAATTCATGCGGGCTGACCAAGGACGATATCGGTGCGATACGCCTTCAGTTCAACGAGACCTTTGTTGAGATAAAAGAAAGCAGTGCCAAAGGCTTGGATGGTGAGATCAAGCTGGAAGACGGGCTGACAATGACCCGTCTTGCAGGCATGCCTGATATGCAATCTGCCCCGCGCGGCGACAAGCCTGACTTTAAGAAAGACCGTGGTCCCCGCAAGCCGCGTGAGGACCGCAAACCCCGCGAAGATCGTAAACCACGCGAAGATCGCGGCCCGCGCAAGCCGCGCGAGGACTTCGCGACCAAGCCAGATGGCCCACAAAAAGCCGCCCCGCGCAAAAGCTCCAAAC
>CAZWSE010000008.1:16520-26592 GCA_964636575.1 uncultured Sulfitobacter sp.
CAAAAAGCCGCCCCGCGCAAAAGCTCCAAACGGGTTTGGACGGGGCCAGACACAACGCCTACGGACGACCCGCGCACCCATACGGCTCAACCCAAACGCGCTGATCCACGGCCCGAACGCACGCGCCCCGATGGGGTTGTGAAGGCCAAAAAGCCTCGCGCAGGCGCTGGCGGAAAGCCACCGCGCAAAGACGGGCCGGATCGCAGTGATGGTGGCGGATTTAAGGGTAAACCGCGCGGTAAGCCCAACGCTGGGGCTGCTAGCAAACCGGCGGGCAAAGGGAAGGGGAAGGGCAAATCCAATCCTAAGGCCGCGGACACATCCAAACGCTTTGTTCCGCCCAGCAAGATCGGGGCCAAACCCAAGGGCAAATCTGGCGGTCGCAAAGGCGGAGACGCCCCGCCGCGCCGCAAATCCTAACCTGCAGCGCGGTAGAACTGATAGCGGTCTGGCGCGATGGTTTTTGGGCCTGCAAGGCTCTCGAACCCGACCAAGGGCTGCCCTGAAACAATCAACCCACCTGGCGCCATAACATCCGCCACCCATGGGCTGTGCAGGGCTGCGTCTGCAACATCCATTTCCTTATCACCACCCCCAAAATCATAGTGGGCCAGTGCGATTTTCGGGCCTGTTCGGGCAAGCTGTTGAAGCATCGGCACAGCTTCGCCTTGCAGAAAATCAGCGGCAGGCGGAATGCAGGATTTATGACACTGCAACACACGGTCGATCACCAGTATCCGGCGGTCGGTGATATGCTCGCGCAGGTGGTCATAAGTGCGCCCGTTGCCAAGCCCCATATCCAACACAGCCCCTTCGATCGGACCGAGATGCGCAATCGCCCAAACCAGCCCATCGCGTTGGGCAGCCAGTCGGCGCAGAATGGAATCGAGACGGCTCATAAGTCTTCCTGCGGTGTCATTGTGTATAGGTCTACAGGACCTGATAGCAGTTCGGACAATAAAGCCTTCGTGATGTCCCAAATGGGCGCGTCATGGACAAGGTGATGGGTCAACACCCCCAAAGGCTCCGTCCCATCGGTGCGGCCCATACGGCGATCCACAAGCGTCTTTACAAGCCCATCTACCAGTTGATCCCCCGGCACTGCACTGCGATCCCCGCGCCAATTGATCGGATCAATATGAGTGTTAATCTGCTTCAACCCTTGGCTTGCAAAGTCTGCTGCGCGCGGGCCGTAGGTCGAAACGGTGTGATACCCCATCGCCGAAAGATCAGGCGCCAGCGCCACATCCATCCGGTTCCAAGGCGGCACAAAACACTGTACGAGCTTTGGACCAAAAAGCGTTGAAAGACGGGTCACACCGTTCTTGGCGTCTTCTAAGGATCGCGCATCGCGCACCCCAAACTCAGCCTTCTTTTGCCCTTCAGGGGCGTGGTTCTCATGCGCCCATCCATGCACCAACGAAATCAACCTGTTCGGATGATCTTCCACAGCGCTGACAAGCGACGCATCAGCATGTTTTGGGATCACCGCGATATGAACGGGCAGCCCCATATCCCCCGAAAGGGTCACAAGCTGATCCAGCGCCGCAGTCGCCGTCACCGCATCATCATCGCGCCACCAAAGTGGCAGGGTCAGCCCTTCGGCGCGCCATATGGCGAGCTCCTTGCGCAAGGGGGTCCAATCCGTTGTCATCTACGATCAACCCATTCTGTCACAATCCGCACAGTGGTCTGCGCGCCCTGCATCTGCGCTGGTGGAACAGGGGTGCGCATTTGACCCATCACGCCAGAAACAGTTTTGGCAAGCGTTTGCCCCGTCAAATCACGGCTACGGATCACGTCAATTCCACCTTGTAGCGACAGGGTATCGGCCCGAAGTCCCTGTTCGACCTCACCGCCGTCATCGAAGGGCACAAACACAGCGGGGGTCGAGGTTTGCAAGACATCAAGCGCAGTGTTGTACCCGCACAGGCTGACCGAACAGGCCGCATTGCGCAGCAGGGTGCGAAAATCGGGGCGCGCGGGTTCGATAACCACGTTTTGCCCATTCACTCCGGCAGATAGCGCCTGAATACGCGGGTGAGGGTCCGCACCGCCAACAAGAATACGCCACCGCTGATTGTCATCAAGGTTTGCGGCCTCAACCGCTGCGTTGAATACCCCATCTCCAACGGCACCACCTCCGGCACTGACGATAATCTCGCCTTGCCCCAAGGTCCCGTCATCGACATCAGGCGGCGGGGGCGCAACAAAACCAGTGTAGTGCAATTTTACAGCAAGCGGCGGTGTCACAGGCCAACTGGCAGACAAAGGCACCATGTCCTCAACCGAATGGACCAGCACACCATCGTAGTAATCCGCCACGATTTGGGCCGCGCGCTCTGCCTTTGATGGCTTGGACGGCGGGGCCAGAATATCGCGCACCGATGCCAGCACCAGCGGCGGCCTCGCGCTGCGTTTTGCACAGTCGAGCAGGGCCAGAAACTCATCCGAAAGAACGCGACGACCGAATGGGAACAGCTCAGTCATCAAAACGTCAGGGGTCACCGTTTGGAAAGATTGTGTCAAGACCGCTTCGCGCTGGGCCATGTAGTCCTCAGCCGCGGGTTGCCCCTCATCAGTCAACAGCCTTGTGAAATTGGTCCCGTCCGACCGTAAGGGCGGCAGCTGAATAAAGGGCAGGCCAGCGGCGTCTAAATGCGGCACTGGCTGCCCGCCAGAAACGATTGTAACGGCATGCCCTTCGGCCTGAAATGCGCGCACCAAAGTCAGCGCGCGACTTAAATGCCCGCTGCCCAACAGATGTGTGACGACAATCATGACCTTCATGCGCTGGCCTCAATCAAGCGTGTTGGGGTGGCTTCTCGAAGGGTAATTTCATTTTCAATATCAAGGATATAAAGCCTGTTGCGCTTGATCTGAAAAGGCGGTGTGCCCGTGAAATCCCACTTCAACGCCGTCGCCAGTAAAACCCGCATAACCCCGATATGACAGACAGCTACACTGTCTTTGTCCAAACCGCGCGCCCAGCCCACAACGCGGTCTCTAAGATCGGACAACCGCTCGCCTTTAGGGGGCGTAAATTCCCACCCCCAATGCTCAATATGGGTATAGCCGCTGGCGGGGTCTGGAATCAGATCGGCCCCGTGCTTACCCTCCCACTGGCCCCAGTTCATCTCAGTCAGGGCAGGGGTCGTCTTCGGATCTTGCCCCCCGACCAAACGCGCGGTCTCAAAGGCGCGCAAAAGTGGGCTGGACCATAAATCAGCATTGTCCCAAGGGGCGGGCAAACGCAGTTTGGACAGCCCCGCACGCGCGTCATCGTCCAGCTGAATATCGGTGCTGCCTTGTATGCGACCCGCGCGATTCCACGCGGTATGCCCGTGCCTCAAAAGCGCCAAAGCGGTCATATCAGCGCCTCCAACGTCTTGTTCAGGGTTTCCGCTGCTGAGGGCAACAAGTGACGGCTTTGAACGGATGCGCGAGCTTCTGTTGCGGTCTGCGCGTGATAGGCGTCATCCAAAAGCAACCGGTCCAAGCGTTCGGCCAGCGCTTGCGGACCTTGAGCGGGGTCGCACCCCTGCGCCGCCAGAACGTCGCGGACACCGTCACGGTCTTGGGCAACGACAGGCACACCCGCCGCTTGGGCCTCCAGATAAACCATCCCATAGGCTTCATCGACACCGGGCCAAAGAAACGCCCGCGAAGATGCGAAGCAGCCATCGATCCCGTCCCGATCCAACGCACCTGTAAACCGCACACGGGTCCCGAACGGAGCAAACAGAGCTTCAATGCCCGCACGCTCGGCCCCATCCCCGACAATTGTCAGGTGCCAGTCGGGCGCGGAAAGCAGCGGAAGGGTTTGGGCGATCAAATCGTAAGATGCACGCTTAGCACGACTGCGAAACATCCCAACCGAAAGTATGGACTGGCCGGTCGGTGCCGCTTGCGAGGGCAACGTTTCCGCTCGCAAAAACGGCGGCAAATGGACCAAGACTTGTCCGTCCGGCGCATAGGCATCTAGCGCCTCTTTGTCGGCTTGGGTCATATAGAACACGGCATCCGCACTGTCGCTGGCCGCCTCAGCGGCTTTTGCGAACTGTCCCCAAGGCCCATCCAACCGCTTGCGGGCGCGCGTAGACTCAATCTGGACGTACGGAATACCCATAGCCTTGGACACAAAAGGCCCGATCAAATCAGGGGATTTGTAATAGCTGTGATAGGTCACCCAAGCCGACCACTTAGGCGCATCTTTCAAAATTCGGTTGACCTCATCCTTGGCGTGTTCGGCCAAGGAAACCTGAACATCCCAATCCCCCTGACCATCATGGGTCCGCAAGTCAGAAGCTAAATCAACGCGATACCCAGCAACCTCCAGCGCCCGCATCAATCCCCGCGCCATTTCGCGATCTCCCGAAGGGGTCGGGTGCGTCGGAGGCTTCAAGGGCGCATAGAACGCGAGACCGGTCATAGCATCATGTCATCAAGCAGGTCCGACAGCTTGTCGATGCCAGTGGTCATACCAAAGTGCAGCTCTAGCCGCTGGTAAGCGGCTTCGGCCATTTTGGCGGCTGTTTCAGGTTCTTGGACCATTTGCAGAATAGCATCTGCAAGGTTTTCGGGGGCGTCGTCTGACAACAGTCCATGGGTGCCCGACGTGATAAACTCAGGGATGGCACTGACAGCCGTGGACAGGATCGGCAGCTTTTGCGACGCGGCCTCCATCAACACGTTCGGCAAGCCGTCGCGGTCGCCGTCTTCGGCAATCCGCGAAGGCAGGATAAACAAATCAGCACTGCGCATTGCGGCGATAACCTCAGGCTGGTCGCACGCGCCGCGCCATGTGATCTGCCCCGACAAGCCAAGCGTTTCGGCCTGTTCTTGCAACTGCGCCTTTAAAGCGCCGCCGCCAATATGGGTCCAATGGACCCGCACCGTTTCAGGCAATAGGGACAACGCGTCAATCAGCCGGTCGAACCCTTTTTTCTCAACCAAACGTCCGACGGACAGCAACCGGATGGTGTCAGACGCCCGCCGCGGAGTGCGGGCCAAGGGGGCCGGAAACCGCGACAGATCAAGCCCGTGGTAGACCAGATGCACACGGTCAGGTTCAGCGGCGAGAGATTTCAAATGGGTCGCCCCATAGGCCGTACAGGTCACCCCGAAATTCGAACCGCCTTGGGCCACGTCCAGCTTTTCCGAAAGCTCCCAATCGGGCGAGGTCCAGATGTCTTTTGCATGGGCGGAAAAGGACCACGGCAGCCCGCGCAGAATTGCAGCGTAGCGAGCCACAGACGACGGGGTATGCAAGAAATGGGCGTAAAACCCTGCTGCGTCCGCATGCAATTCGGTCGCAAGCACACAGGCCTGTCCAAACCGACGCATCCGGTTGCGGGTTCTGTCGCGGGCATAATCTGCCCGAAACTGGCGACGGGCCGCTTTCCAACCGGGCAACCGTCGCGCGGCGCGCACCGCTCTGAAAACACGGCCTATATCGTTGTGCAAATACTCCGGCAGATAATGGACCTTGGCCGTGATTTGGTCATGCAGCGGGTGGGTCTTGCCATCGGTCGGATGGCGCAAAGACCAGATGTCAAAGGCTTGGCCCTTGGCCTCAAGGGCAGCCAGTTCCTGCGCGATAAAGGTCTCGGACAGGCGCGGCCATCCTTTGACCACCACAGCAAGTCTTGGGGCATCCGTCATTCAGCAGCGCGCCGTTGGTCCGTGTCCATCAAAGCGGTCGCACGTTCGATCAAATAGGGCAAACCATCCAGCAACCCGTCTGATATGCTGGCCTGCGATGGCACCTGTTGATCCGGCAAGGCACGGATCGCATTGATCATGCTTTGGGGGGTCAACCCGTCACGGTATTCGTCAATCATATGGACAAGGCCCAGTTCTTCGCCACGCTTGGCACGGATGTATTGCTCTAACCTCGGCACCGTGCGGGGCACGATCACTGCCTTCTTGTCAAAGGACAGAACTTCGCAAAACGTGTTGTACCCGCCCATGCAAATGACGCCTTCAGCGCCGACGAACAGGCTTTCAATGCGGCTTTCAAATCCGACAGCTGTGACACGCCCGTCTAAGGCTTCAACCCGCTTTTCAAAAGCGTCGCGGGTATCACCGGACAAAAACGGCCCGTAGACCAGCACCGCGCGGGGGGACAGGGTTTTGTCCTGCTCATAGGCTTCCAGAACAAGGTTCACCATCGCCTCACCATCACCGCCACCGCCGGGGGTAATCAAGATATAAGGCTTTTCCTGATCTTCCTGTTCTTCAAGAACGGTGCGGCGCAGATAGCCCGTCCAATGCATCTTGTCGCGAATGGATTGGGAAAAGGGCAGGCCGGTGGTGGGGTCATAGATTGACTTCAGCCCGTAGACCCAAAGCTCGTCATAGAAAGTCTCGGTCGCTTCAACGGCGCCCTTGCGGGCCCATTCAGTGGCCAGAACATCGGGTTCATCCAACACATCGCGCAGACCCAGAACCAGCTTGGTTTTGAGGTTGGATTTGATCCACTCCAGCGCGGGCAACAATTCGCCGCGAAATCCGGTAGGTTCTTTGTCCACGATCAGCAGGTCCGGATCATATTGCTCAACCGCGGATTGGATCAAGGCTGCGCGCATGCTGGTTGTCTCGTCAATGTCCATGCCAAGGTTCTGCGACCGGTAGGTGCCATCGGGCAGCTTGGTCACACCGGGCAGGCGCATGTGATCGACCCGTTCAGGGAAGGTGAAACGACCCGCAACAGGGCTGCCTGTCAGGATGATCGCGGAAGCCTCTGGATTGGCTTGTGTGATGGCCGAGGCAATCGCACGGCTGCGGCGCAAATGGCCCAACCCGTAGGTGTCATGGCTATACAGCAGAACTCTAGGCTGGCGGCTGCCTGCGTCTGTGCCCTCATGGGGAAATGTCTCAACCATCGCCTTGCCTTTACAGATCGCGGTCACAGTCTCAGGTCTGACCCCGACTTGCCGAAAATGCCTTTGATATCGTAAAGGATCGCGTCGGGTTTGCCAAAGCGCCTGATCCCTTTTGAGCCCATTTCAATGAATTCACGGTGCGCGACTGCAACGATTATAGCGTCATAGACCCCCAGCGCAGGGTTATCCACAGAGTTAACCCCATGTTCTTCCCGCATCCGGTCTTTGGGAACCCAAGGTTCATGCACATCCACATCGATCTGGTAGTCCTGCAATTCGGCGCGAATGTCCGCGACACGGGTGTTGCGGGTGTCGGCGCAGTTCTCTTTGAACGTGTAGCCAAGGATCAAAACCCTGGACCGCGCCAGATCGGTTCCGCGCGACAACATGGCCTTCACCAACTGACTGGCAACATGCGCACCCATGTGATCATTGATACGGCGACCAGCCAGAATGACCTCAGGGTGATAGCCCAACTGTTCAGCGCGGTAGGTCAGATAGTAAGGGTCCACCCCGATACAGTGCCCGCCCACAAGGCCGGGCCGGAAGGGCAGGAAGTTCCACTTGGTGCCAGCGGCCTCTAGCACCTCAAGCGTATCAAGGTTCAACTTGGAAAAGATCAGTGCGAATTCGTTCACCAAGGCGATGTTCAGATCGCGCTGGGTGTTCTCAATGACCTTCGCGGCCTCGGCGGTCATGATACTGCTGGCAGGGTGCAGCCCCGCTTTCACCACAGGTGCATAGATCGCATCCACACGCGCCAGCGTTTCGGGATCTTGGGCCGAGATGATCTTGACCACGTTTTCCATCGAATGCTCGGCGTCACCGGGGTTCACACGTTCCGGCGAATACCCCAGCTTGATCTGATCGCGTAAGCGCAGCCCACTGGCCTCTGCCAAGGCAGGCCCCATAACCTCTTCAGTAACGCCCGGATAAACTGTGGATTCCAGGATCACCAAAGCCCCGTCTGTCAAATGCGGGGCAATAACCGAACACGCCCCTAGGATAGGGCCAAGATCGGGTTTTTTGGCATCTGTGATGGGGGTCGGAACGGCGATGATATAGGCGCTGTGTCCGGCAAGATCAGCGGGGCTGTCTGTGAAACGGGCGGTGGTGTCAGTGACCGAAGCTTCTGACACTTCGGCATTGGGGTCCGACCCGCCGTGTAGCGTGGCCACAAGCTGGGAATTGGTGTCAAACCCCGTCACCTCAAACCCAGCGCGGGCCAGTGCCAGCGTCAGGGGAAGGCCCACGTATCCAAGGCCCAAAACAGCGATCTTTTTGTCTGTGGCAGCTGTGCTCATACCCGCGCCCTTACCCAAGTGTTAACCTATGATGTGGCGCACTTGGGCGGTTTTCGCAACCGCACACAGATTATTGTGATCGCAGGCTTTGTGCGGCCAATTTTCGACCCGTCGTGTTTGCCAAGGTCCTGCGGTTGGCATAGCGTTTGAAAACACACTTTGAAGACAGGTCTCATTCATGATCCGAACCCTCACACTGCTGTTTGCGTTTTTGATTACACTGTGCGCGCACCCCGCATCGGCGCAATCGCTTTTGCCCGGTGGATCAAACAGTTCAGAGGTTACGCTTGAAGAAACCATGCGCTTGGCTGCCGAACAGGGCGTCAGCGTCATTGTGATCGACCAAAACGGCAAAATGCTGTCCGAAGGCACGGGGCCCGACCCTGCCGACGAAGAAGGTTCTGAGACATCAAGCCTGATGACCATGCAATCGGATGCACAGGCCTTTCGCGATACACTTTCAAAACGGCTGGCCGTGCTGCCCAATTCCATTCAGGAAGTGGCCTTTGTCCTGCGGGCCAGCAGCCCAGACGGGCGCATCATGAGCTTTGTTGAAGCACTGTTTTTCAGCATTCTTCTGTTTTTTTTCGGGATATTCGTGGAACGCGAAGTCTTCGGAAAACGATTGATCAAAAACTACGTCGTCGCGCGGATCAAGGACAATCCGCAAGGGTATACCGAAAAAATGCCCTTCCTCATCTTCCGCTTTGTCATGGGGCTGATCGCCGCGATTGTGTCGATGATCGTGGCCTATGTGACGGGCAGTCTGATCTTCGGGTCCGTCGATGATACGGCCATGCAGTTCACAATTGCGGTGATCTACACAGGGTACGCTGCCTGTCGGGTGATCTGGGGGATATGGCGGATGGTGCTGTCGCCCTATCTGTCGCAATACAGGATCCCGAATTTCACAGATCGCGACGCCAAAAAACTGCACAGATGGCTTTGTGTCGGGGCGTTTATCAACATCTCGGGTATCTTGTTCTCAAACTGGATTTCCGAATTGGGGCTGAACTACGACGTCTATTCACTGATCGCGTCAGGGTCGTCCTTGCTGGTGTCCTTGGTCAATATCGCGCTGATCTTATTCAACCGAAAAGCCATCTCAAACGCGATTTTGAACGGTCGCGATAAAACCCAAGTCAGCACAGGGCTGCGGCTGGTATCGCAGCTTTGGGCACCTTTTGCTTTGGCCTATGTGATCTACGCTTGGTTTGAACTGACCTATGATGTCGTCCTTCAGCAACCGTCGTCCATCCCACTGATCGCGGGGGCTTACGGGTCCATGCTATCGATCATCGTTGTCTACGGCGTCATCAACTATGCGATTGAACGCTACTTTGAACGCAGCCGCGCCTTGCAACTGCTCAACGACGAACTGTCTGAGGCAGAAACCGAAGAAGAAGCCGACGGCGTCATGGCCGAACAAGCGCAGCTTTTGTCCGAAAGCGGTCACAAAGTGACAACTTTTGAGGGGCTGGCGCGGCGTATTGCAGGTGTTCTGGCGCTGGTCGCGGGGGCCACTGCGTTCTTGTACATCTGGGGAACCGGCGGGATCTTGTCGCCCAAGCTTGTTGAGTTTTCAATCGACGTGCTGGGCATCTTGTTCATCGGCTACATCGTCTATCATGTCTTCCGCATCTGGATTGACAGCAAAATCCAGGAAGAAGTCGGCGACCAACCCGAGGGCGAACTTGGCGACGAAGGCGGCGGCACCTCTGCCAGCCGCTTGGCCACGCTGCTCCCCTTGTTCCGCGGGTTCATTCTGTCGGCCGTAGTTGTGACAATAATACTGATCCTGCTCTTGCAGCTTGGGATCAACGTCAGCCCGCTTTTTGCGGGGGCCGGCGTGGTCGGACTGGCTGTGGGCTTCGGGGCGCA
>CAZWSE010000008.1:26692-49412 GCA_964636575.1 uncultured Sulfitobacter sp.
ACCTATGACACGGATGTCGAAAAGGTCCGCAAACTGGTCAAAAAGCTGGGGCAGGAACTGTTGGAAGACCCCGTGATCGGATCGAATTTTATCCAGCCTTTAAAGTCTCAAGGCGTGATCGAAATGCAGGATTCCGCAATGATCATCCGTGTAAAGTTTATGACCAAGCCGGGCGACCAATGGCTGGTGCGCAAGCGCGTTTACGAAGAGATTCGGGCCTTGTTTGAGCGCGAAGATATAAGATTTGCCCATCGTGAAGTAACCGTCCGGCTTGCGGATGAGCCTAAGGAACCTTTGACTGAAAGCCAGAAAGAGGCCGTTCTGGCAGCAGCAGAAGCATCCATCGACGAAGATATGCTGGAAGAGGGCGGCGGCGACGACCGTTAACCAACAGCTGGGAAATCTGCATCGGACCACCCGATTTCAAAGCCACCGTTAAGAACGCTTTCACTTGTTCTTGAAACAACGGTCGCAAGAAGTGGGGCGACCTGATGCGATCTATACTTTCTGTAACGGCAATATGTTTGTTCCTGCCTTTGATGGCACTTGGGCGACCAGCCTCCGATGCCGTCAATGGGCCTGTTTTGGTAATCGTCCCGCCTTGGGACAATGCACATCAAATCGTTGCAGATGCGGGCGGGCAGATCATCGGTTTTGACCATGCAGTGTTCGGGGTTCTGGCATCTGCACCGCACCCAGATTTCAACCAATCCCTTCTGGACGCAGGCGCATGGGCCGTACGCGACGGCGCAATTTTAGCAAGCTTATGTTGAGGCTCTCATGAAAGCACTTTTAGACCTTCTCAATTCCTCTGGGCTAAGCAACAGCTTGCTTGAAGCACGACATGCCAGCGCCAAATGGCTCGTCTATGCCTGTGTCGCTTTTGTTCCGATCATTGGCCTGACAGGATACTTTGTCGGGCACTTGGGGTTGCTTCCATTGGTCATGGCGCTTGTATTTGCTGCAATCGCATTCTCGACGCTGAAACAGGTTGATCGGTTTGCCGAAACGGTCGTTCCACTGGCGGTCATGGGGCAGTGCATTGCTTTCACCGCCGCATTTTCCGGAACGCCATGGCAGCTAGATGCGCATATGCTGTTCTTCGCCGCGATGGCTTCAATGGCGGCCTTGGTCAGCTTAAAAGGCCTCATTGTCGGCACCTTGGTTGTGGCGTTGCACCACCTTGCACTTGGGGCATTGATGCCTGCGCTGGTGTTCCCTTCGGTTGGTTTGCTTGAAAACATGGGACGGGCCGTATTCCACGCGGTAATCTTGGTTATGGAAGTTGTGGCCTTGGGGGCCAGCATCATAATCCGCATTCAGCTTGACCGACGGAACACGCGGTCCAAAGAAAACGCGCAGCAAGCCCAATCGGAAACAACCGATATCCGTGCGGAACAAGAAAACTCGATTGAGCTGCTGAAATCCGCCTTGGGTCACCTGTCGAACGGGGATCTAACAACACGTCTGCCAGACGATATGCCGCCGTCATTCCAAGGGCTGCGGGATGATTTCAATCAAGCGGTTGAAAACCTGCAGTCTGTTTTGGATCGGGTTCGGATCGGGGCTACGGATGTGCAGCGCCAGATCACGGATATCGACACCGCCTCAGAGGATCTGTCGATGCGCACGCAATCCCAAGCGGCAACACTCGAAGAAACTGCCGCTGCCCTAACGGAGCTGAACAGCTCTGTTCAATCGTCAGCCAGCATTGCAGAACAGTCGTCCGAGGCCACAAAAGCCGTCCAGGCCCGCGCGTCCAAAAGCCAGGAAATCGTTGAACAAGCCGTCGGGGCGATGGAAAGCATCACCGCCTCGTCGGAGAAAATCGCATCCATGAACGCCCTTATCGAAGACATCGCGTTTCAAACCAATCTGCTTGCCCTAAACGCCGGCGTCGAAGCCGCCCGTGCGGGTGAGGCCGGGCGCGGGTTTGCTGTCGTCGCCTCTGAGGTGCGCGGGTTGTCACAACGCGCATCAGATGCGGCTAATGACATTCGCGACCTGATCGAAGAAAGCGGTGCCGAAGTTGCCACAGGTGTGGAACTTGTCGGTAAAACCGGCGCGACCTTGCAAGAAATCATTGGCGCTGTGACCGAGATGAATACTTTTGTCACTGAAATCTCAACGGCTGCCGTTGAGCAGGCGAAAACGGTACATGAAATCAATGGCTCCATGACCCATCTTGATCGCATCACGCAACAAAACGCTGCCATGTTCGAAGAAACTTCTGCAGCCTCAAAACGGTTGGATCACAGCATGACAACCATGCATGGCGATGTGTCGGCCTTTCATTTGGGCGACGATGATACACAGGTAAAGATCCAGCCAATCGCGCAGGCCGGGTAGGGGCGTCTAAGACTTGTAAGGGTCCAAACTGTCCCGCAACCCGTCACCCAAAAAATTGAACGCCAGCACCACAAAGATGATCGGCAGCATGGGGATCGCGGTCCAAGGATATATCTCGATGCTGGCAAGGTTCTGCGCATCGTTCAGCATGACCCCCCAGCTGACCGCGGGCGCCCTTAGGCCCAGCCCCAGAAATGACAATGCCGTTTCGCCCAAAATCATTGCGGGAATAGACAGTGTCGCGCTCGCAATAAGGTGGCTTGTGAAGTTGGGCAACAAATGACGGCGGATTACACGGGCCGGTTTCGCGCCCATCATTTCAGCAGCCTGCACGTATTCCTCTTCCCGCAAAGACAAGAACTTGGACCGCACAGAACGGGCCAGCCCCGGCCAATCCAGAAGCCCAAGAATGATCGAGATCACAAAGAAAACCGCAACAGGCCCCCAGCTCGAAGGGACCGCCGCCGACAGTGCCAGCCAAAGGGGCAGCTCAGGCAGGCTGCGCAACACTTCGATCACGCGGTTCACCAACCAATCGGTGCGCCCGCCAAAGTATCCCGCCAGTGATCCGAAGAAAATGCCCAGCGCAAAGGACACCGAAATCCCGATGATGCCCACAGTTAATGACAGCTGCGCGCCGTACAAAATGCGACTGAAGACATCCCGACCCAGCCGGTCAGATCCGAACAAGAACACAGGTGCAGCTTCGGGTGTGCAAAACAGATGTGTGTTTGAGGGGATCAACCCGAACACCTTGTATCTGCTGCCTTCGCAAAAGAAGGAGACAGGCAACGGCAGTGTCTCATCTGCGGTATAGGTCCATTTGTACTGCTCAAGATCGGCCTTCGCGATCATCGGATAAACATGCGGGCCAATGAATTCACCTTGATGCCAAAAGGATATGCCCTGCGGTGGCGAATAGAGATGATCCGCGTGCCGCTCGTTCGGAGAATAGGGCGCGATGAACCCCGCAAAGGGCAGCATCAAATAAGACAGCCCCAAAAAGATCGCAGAGATCAAAGCCAGTTTGTGCCGTCGGAACTTGCGCCAAATCAGCAACCAGTTCGGGGCATCCAGATCAGCGCGGTCAATGGTTTTGACATCTTCCTCGGGATCATACGGCGCATCGCTGACATAGCGACCATCGGGCAGAACGCTCATTTGCCACGCCCTCCGTATTTGATCCGCGGGTCAAGCAGCATCAGCAAGACATCGGACACCATTGTGCCAATCAGGGTCAGAAAGGCGACGAACATCAAGATAAAGCCCGCCAGAAACTGGTCTTGCGATTTCAAGGCTGTCAGCAAAGCGGGGCCAATGGTCTGCAATCCCAACACGACTGACACCAGAACCGAGCCTGAAATCAACGACGGCAAAAGGTTCCCGATATCCGCAACAAAAGGGTTCAATGCGACCCGTAGCGGGTATTTGGTCAGCGTGCGCCGTTGCGATAATCCCTTGGCGACGGCAGTTTCAACATATGGCTTTGACAGCTCATCCAGCATATTGGCGCGCAGCCTTTGCATCATGGCCGCAGCTCCTGACGTGCCGATCACAAAGGTCGGCACGATCAGATGCACAAGGATCGATTTCACCTTGTCCCAAGACATAGGTTGGCCTTCGTATTCGGGCGACATCAGCCCCCCGATGGGCAAACCTAGGTACTTGTGTCCATAGTAAAACAGGATCAAAGCCAGCAAAAAGTTTGGTGTGGCAAGGCCGATATAGCCAAAGAATGCGGCAGTATAATCAACCCATGTTTCCGACTTTGCAGCGGCCAGAACCCCCAATGGAAGGGCCACGGTATAGACAAACAAGACAGCGGCCAGATTGACCAAAACCGTCAACCAAAGCGCATTGCCCACGACTTCGCTCACGGGGCGATCAAATTCGAACGACCAGCCAAAGTTGCCCTGCATCAGCCCCGCAAACCCGTTTGGCCCCGGCCAAGCGCCGACCCAGATCAGGTATTGCTGCCACAACGGTTTATCCAGCGCATATTCCTTACGCAGAAACTCGGCTTTGGCGACCCCATCGGCCTGACCCGTGGATTGCAATTCAGCGATCTGGTTGCTCAGGTAGTCGCCGGGCGGCAGGTTGATGATGGCAAAGACCAGCACCGACACGACCAGCAATGTCAGCAACATCGTGCAGAACCGGTAGACAGCATAGCGCAGCAAAATCATGGACGCGCCTCATCCGAAAAATAGAATTCATCCACACGGTGCACCCCGAAATGCGCGCCCGGGTCCCAGGCCCATTTCGCGCCTTCGGGCACGTTGCGCAGCCGTTTTGACACGACAATGGGTTGCGGGGCTTCGGTCACAATCCCGATCCCATACTGCTGATCCGCATGGATCGCCAACATATCAAGCCATATCGCGCGGCGCTCCGCATCGGACCGCGCGTTTTCCCAATAGCGTGATAGCTCCAACAACCGGACCGGGCCGGGCATGTCCGGTTCCTCTCCCGCATTGCCAGCGGTTTCAAAATACTGCCCCCACTTAGGCCATGCGAAAAAGCCTTGCGATCTGGGCGCCAGATAGTTGGGCGGAGTCGTAGGCGTCGGCAGGCCATTGTCCCACCCGTACCAGACCGCCGCCATCGCAGATCCGGAATTCACTCGATTGCGCAGAATGTCACGATCTGTGGTGCGTATCACCAGATTGATCCCGATGTCGCGCCACGTGTCGTCAATGATTTGTAAGGCGTTCTCAACCTCTTGCGCCTCGCCTGCAGTTTCAACGACAAAGTTCATGGGGCGCCCGTCTGGCAGCAACCTAGTGCCATTGGGCGCGCGGGCCTCTAGCCCCATCTCATCAAGCAGTTGGTTGGCCCGTTCCAGATCATAGATTGACCACGCTGTCAGGTTCGCCACCTGAAACAGTGGACTTTTAGATAGGGCAGTCATCCCGCCCTCAGTCCCTAGCCCGAAGTAAAGCACGCGATTAATCATCCGTCGGTCAATCCCAATCGACAACGCGCGTCTGAAGCGAACGTCACGGATCACGTCCCGCCACACCGGATCGGCGAAGTTGAGATTGGGATAAATCGCAATTTGGGACGCAACGCCGCTCGCCCAGAGGTAGGTGTCATAGTTGCCGCCGTCCGCTTCGCCCTTCTTCAGGATCGAAATATCGCGAAAGCTCAGCCCGCGCCCTTGCAAATCCACTTCGCCGGCATTGGCTTTGGCAGCGACCAACCCGCTTGCAACGATGAACATTTCGACCTGATCGATATAGGGCAACTGTTGGCCGGTCGCGTCGATGCGGTGGTAAAACGGGTTGCGCACGTAAACCCTGCGGCTGCCCATCTGATCGCCTGCGGACCTCCAAGGTTGTAACGTCGGCAGGTCCGGATTGTCGAACTTGTACATGTTGTCCAAGCTGTTGTGCAACGCCGCCCAGCTTTTGACCCGCCCGGCTTTCACCGCCGCAATCAGCGCATCGGGGTCAGCGAAATCGTAGTGAAACTGTTTCAGATAATGCGCTGGCCGATAGATAAACGCAGGCGAGGCGGCCGCCAGCCTTTGCACAAAATAGGGATTTGGGTCGTCCCATTCATAGACCACTGTCAAAGGATCAGGGAAGCTGACCCGCGGCAGTTTGTCGTTTATGCGCAAGAAATCAGGCGGCCCGTTCGGGCTGACCTCAGGGTGGTTGGCAACCTTCGTCCACCAGTATTCAAAATCAGCCGAGGTGAAAGGTTGTCCATCCGACCACTTGTGTCCCTCGCGCAATCGCATCACGAACCGGCGGTCGCGATCAATCTCGATACCTGCCAGCAAGTCCGGTTTTAGCGCATAGGTTTCGTCGTACCCAACCAGCCGCGCGTAGCCATAAACCACCATCTGCCGCACGTCTTTTGACCGCGATACCATCGTCCGCAAAGACCCACCTTGCACGCCCGTATCGCGGCCTTTCTTTTCCAGATCAACGATCAAAGGCTCCTCTGGCAAACGCTCGGCAATGGGCGGCAATGATCCGTCTTCCACTGCATCGGCCAGCACGGGCGTTTCGACCAATGTGTCTTTCCATGGGCCCATCCCCATCAAAGCAAGCGACAGCAGCAAAAGGCAAATCTTACGCATGACACCGCACCTTATGGCCATCGCCCACATCGCGCAGGGCGGGTGTGTCTGACGGCGTGATCCGAAACGCGTCCGGCCAACTGTCCGGGCTGCCCGACCCTTGGCTGACCAGTTTCAGGTCAATCGGTCGGTTCAAATCAGGTTCGGGCTGAGCCGCGATCAGGGCCTTCGTGTAGGGATGCATCGGATTTTGAAACAAGGTGCAGGGCGGGGCTTGTTCAACAATAATGCCTTGACGCATAACAGCCACATCATCCGCAATCCGTGACACCACAGCAAGATCGTGACTGATGAACAGATAAGACAGGCCCATGCGGTCGCGAATGTCTTCAAGCAGGGTCAGGATCTGGTCCTGAACCGACACATCAAGGGCTGATGTCGGCTCGTCCAGCACCAGCATCACCGGATCAAGCGCCAAAGCCCGCGCAATCGAAAGCCGCTGCCGTTGCCCGCCCGAAAAGGCATGGGGGTAGCGCTTCATCATCTGTGATGTCAGGCCAACCTGTTCCAACAGCATAGCGGCTTTATCGCGGCGATCAGACTTGGTGCCAACTTTGTGTATGTCCAAAGGCTCACACAGCACGTCTTGCACCCGCATACGCGGACTTAATGATGAATAGGGGTCTTGGAACACCATTTGCACTTGCTGTTGAAACTGCAAACGGTCCTCAGGCGACAAACCCGTGATATCCAGATCAGGCCCGCCGGTTGCGGCGCGAAACTGGACTTCGCCACCCGCATCAGGAAGCTCTGCGCCAATGGCGATCCGCGCACAGGTCGATTTACCCGACCCGCTTTCACCCACTATGGCAAGCGTCTTGGCCCGCGCGACGGACAGATTGATCCCGCGACAGGCTTTGATGACCCGCGGTGCTGCACCCCACCCGTTCGAGCGCGCATGATAGGTCTTGTGCACATCGCGAAGCTGCAAAATGGGGTCACTAGTGTCCAAAGGCGGTGACGGGGCAGGGTCTTCGGGAATAACAGGCGCCGCTTTGAACAAAGCCTGCGTATAGGCGTGTGCAGGGTCACCCAACACCAGATCGGCCGGACCACGTTCCATAACTTCACCCTTGCGCAAGACCACAACCTGATCGGCGCAATTGGCCACCACGCCCAAATCGTGGGTCACAAGAATAACGCCCATGCCAGTCTCGGCTTGCAGGTCTTTGATAAGACCCAGAACCTGCGCTTGGGTGGTCACATCAAGGGCAGTTGTCGGCTCGTCGGCGATCAAAAGGTCAGGCTTTGCAACCATAGCCATCGCGATCATCGCGCGTTGACGCATCCCGCCCGACAGCTCAAAGGGATAGGCGCGGAAGGTGCGCTCTGGATCATTTAGGCCAACGCGATCAAACTTTCCAAGAACCTGCGCCTTGGCCTCCGCTTTGCTCATACCGCGATGCAAGGTCAAAACCTCGGACACCTGATCGCCGATCCGGTGCAATGGCGACAGGGCCCGCATTGGCTCTTGGAAGATCATTGAAATCCGGTCGCCGCGCAGATCGCGCATCTTTGGCTCGGCCAGATGCACCAGATCGACGTCCGCGCTTTGCTGATGCCAAACGATCTTGCCAGATCTGATCTGAGCCGCCTTGGGCAAAATCCGCAGCACAGCCCGACAACTTAGCGTTTTGCCAGACCCGGATTCCCCGACCAACGCCAAAGTCTCGCCCGCATTCATCGCGAACGAAACACCCCGGACCACATCAGGGCCAGTGCCGAACCCGATGCTCAGGTCTTCAACGGTAAGCAGTTTGGTCATGTTCGCAGACTTGATCGTTATCCCGCATCCACCTTGGCGCGGACGGGCAGGAATAGTCAAATGACAAATGCCCTCTACACATTCGCACGCCCTTGGGTCACAACCCATTGAACACTGCGCACAGGAGCCCCGATATGAGCCGACTGAACTTGTTTATCGACCGGATGGTGTCGCAACGCGCCTGTCTTGATCATGCGGCTCGGCTGATTGAAGGTCTCGACGGCCCTGTGTTTGAGCTTGGATTGGGCAACGGGCGCACCTTTGATCACTTGCGCCACATCTTGCCGCAGCGAGATATCTATGTGTTTGAACGCGCCGTTGCATCGCATCCCGATAGCACACCAGCGGATGATATGATTTTGCTGGGCGATGTCTTTGACACATTGCCCGCGGCATTGACGCGGTTCGGTCCAACCGCGGCGCTTGTTCACGCAGACCTTGGCGGACACAACCGCGAAAAGAACGATATCTTCGCGCGCAAGATTTCTCCGTTTGTTGAGCCCTTGCTGGCGAAAGGTGGTCTGATGGTCGCCAGTGACCGGATGTATTTTGAGGGTATGACCGAAATTGCTCTGCCCGAACATGCCGTGGAAGGGCGCTGTTTCATCTACCAACGCTAGGCCAATTCCGAAATCCAATCGGCAAGAACAATTCGCTTGATTGCGGATGGGGCGTCGCCTAGCTTTGCTTTGCATTTTGCGAAATACAGTTTTGCATAGTGAAATAACGGGAAGTCCGCGCCACTCATGAACGACCAAACAACAGACCGAAAGTTCGCCAACACCCTCGCGCGTGGTCTGAGCGTGTTGCGGGTGTTTCGTGTCAGTGACGATGGGTTAACGCATTCCGTGATCGCCGAACGCACTGGCCTGCCCAAACCAACGGTTTCGCGTTTGACCTACACATTGGTTGAGCTTGGTTATCTTAGTCACGGGGGCAAGAACGACCGCTTTCGGCTGGGCCCATCCGCCATTGCAATGGGGTCTGTCGCCTCGGCGGCCGTCACCTTTATTGATCTGGTGTCCGACCAAATGCAGGCCTTGGCCAATGAAACCGAAACGCTCGGGCTGATTGCAGTGCGCGACGGGGATAAGATGCTGCTCGTCAAAACATGGCGGCCTCAGTCGGCCGCGTCGATCTGGCTAGAACCATCGCACCGCATTCCGATCTATGGCTCGTCGTCGGGGCAGGCGGTCCTCGCTGCGCTCAGCTCGGACAAGTTCGACGCCTTAGCGCCGGACGAAAACCTGCGCGCCTATAGGCAAGACGGATACGCCCAACTGCTGGCCAACGGCTTCACAATCGCACGCGCCGACACCCGCTACGCAGACACAGTCAACGCAGTCAGCGTCCCTTACGCTGCGTCAGAATTTGGAGAACCCGTTGCATTCAGCTGCGGAGCCTTGCCAGCTAACCTTGACGATACACGCATGCAAACAACCGTCGGACCCGCGCTGCGCGACACAGTGCGCGCGTTGGAACAAAAGACAGGTGCCCCACGCGCGCTGGTGCGGCGCGGATAAGGCACAGGAAAAGGAAGAAGGACCCACAGGATGACACAGGCCGTCAGCTACGAATTGATCGGGGATATCGCCGTTTTGCGCGCGATGAACCCGCCGGTGAACGCGCTCTCACATGCGGTGCGCCAAGGCTTGGCCGATGGCATGACCCGCGCCGAAACAGAGGCCAAAGCCGTGCTGATCGTGGGCGACGGACGCACTTACTTTGCAGGTGCTGACATTTCCGAATTTGGCAAACCGCCACAAGAGCCTTGGCTACCAAACCTGTGCAACCGGATCGAAGCCTCGCCGCTTTTGGTCGTCTCTGCGATCCACGGCACAGCCCTTGGTGGCGGGTTAGAGGTCGCCCTTTCGACCCACTATCGCATCGCCGTACCCAGCGCAAAGGTCGGCCTGCCCGAAGTGCACCTCGGCCTTATTCCGGGTGCGGGCGGCACACAACGCTTGCCCCGTGTGGCGGGCACAAAAGCAGCGCTAGAGATGATCACAACCGGCCGCCCCGTCGGCGCAGCAGAGGCTTTGGACAAAGGCATCATCGACAAAATCGAAGACGGTGACCCGCAAACTATAGGGCTGGCCTATACGCAATCGCTGCTGTCTGAAAACGCACCGCGCCGCCCTGTTGGGGAAATGCCCATGGCCGATGCGGTCGATTTCGATGCTGTCTATGCCGAGGTTTTGAAAAAAGGGCGCGGTCAACTTTCCCCCGCAACCGCCGTACGGGCCGTCCAAGCCGCAAGTGAATTGCCCTTTGAGGACGGGCTGAAACGCGAACGAGACTTGTTCATGGAACTGATGGCCAGCGATCAAAGCAAAGGCCTGATCCACGCCTTCTTCTCGGAACGCGCAGTCAGCAAACTGCCCGAACTCAAAGGGATCGACCCACGCCCCGTCGCGCAAATAGGCGTCATCGGCGGGGGTACAATGGGGGCAGGCATTGCCACATCGGCGCTGTTGTCGGGTCTGTCGGTAACACTGCTTGAAATGACGGACGACGCTGCCAAAGCTGCGCGCGGACGGGTCGAAGGGAACCTGACAGGCGCATTGAAACGCGGCAAACTTACTCAAGACCAATACGATGCCCTCACGACCAAGGCGCTCAATGTCACCACAAGCTACGATGATCTGGGCCAAGCCGATCTGGTGATCGAAGCCGTGTTTGAAGAAATGGACGTCAAAAAACAGGTCTTCACCAAGCTCGATCAAGTGTGCAAAGCGGGGGCCGTACTGGCCACAAACACAAGCTATCTAGACGTGAACGAAATCGCTGCGGTCACCAGCCGCCCTGCGGATGTCATCGGGCTGCACTTCTTCTCGCCCGCCCATGTGATGAAACTGCTCGAAGTGGTGGTGGCCGACAAAACCGCGCCCGATGTGGTGGCAACGGGCTTCGCGCTTGGTAAGGCGATGCGCAAAATCGCGGTGCGGGCAGGGGTCTGCGACGGGTTCATCGGCAACCGAATCCTGTCGACCTACCGGACCGCCGCTGACCATATGATCCTCGACGGGGCCAGCCCCTTCCAGATCGACAAAGCGCTGACGGATTTCGGGTTCGCAATGGGGCCTTATGCGGTCGCTGATCTTGCGGGGCTTGATATCGGCTGGGCGATGCGCAAACGGCTCGCCCCCACACGTGATCCGCGCGAACGGATCGGGGCCTATCCAGACAAGCTGTGCGAAGACGGACACTTCGGTCAGAAAACCGGCAAGGGCTTCTACGTCTATGAGGCCGGAAAACGCGGCGGCATACCCAACCCCGATGTAATGCCCTTGATCGAGGCCGAGCGGTCCGAGAAAGGGATCACCCCCCGCGACTTTTCCGATGCCGAAATCCTGCGCCGCTACATGGCTGCGATGGCCAATGAGGCCGCCAAGGTCGTCGGTGAAGGCATCGCGCGGCGGCCCCTAGACGTCGATATGACGCTGCTCTTTGGCTATGGTTTCCCGCGCTACTGGGGCGGACCTATGAAATGGGCGGACCTTGTGGGCCTGCCCGATCTGCTGGCAGATATTGAAAGTTACGCCAAGGAAGACCCCTACTTCTGGCAAGCCGCACCGCTTTTGAAAACACTCGTGGCCGAAGGCCGCACATTTGATGATCTAAACGCAGGCTAGGCCGCTAAACACCGCCCCCCCTGCACTCAATAACGGAGACGTAAAATGGACCTAAGTTACTCCCCCGAAGAAACCGCCTTCCGCGATGAAGTCCGCGCGTTTCTGTCCGAAAAACTGCCCGCCGAGATGTCGGACAAAGTTCGCGCCGGAAAAGAGCTTGGCAAAGAAGGCCACGACAAATGGCACTCCATCCTGAACGAACAGGGTTGGCTCGCCCCGAACTGGCCGCGTGAATACGGCGGCGCGGAATGGAACGCCGTGCAGCGGCATATCTTTGAAGAAGAATGCGCGCTTGCCAGTGCCCCGCGGATTGTGCCGTTTGGGCTTTCGATGTTGGCGCCTGTATTGCAGAAGTTCGGATCGAAAGAACAAAACGACTATTGGCTACCGCGCATCCTGTCTGGCGAAGATTGGTGGTGCCAAGGCTACTCTGAGCCAGGGGCAGGATCCGATCTCGCGTCGCTTAAAACCAAGGCCGTGCGCGACGGCGACCACTACATCGTCAACGGTCAGAAAACATGGACCACGCTGGGCCAATACGCCAACATGATCTTCTGTCTCGTGCGTACCGATCCCGACGCCAAGCAACAAGAAGGCATTTCGTTCTTGCTGATCGATATGAACACCCCCGGCATCGAAGTCCGCCCGATCATCTTGCTCGACGGCACAGCCGAGGTAAATGAAGTCTGGTTCACAGACGTCAAAGTGCCGATTGAAAACTTGGTGGGCGAAGAAAACAAAGGTTGGACCTACGCCAAATACCTGCTCACCCACGAACGCACAAATATCGCGGGCACAGGCTTTTCGACCGCCAGCCTCGCGCGGCTCAAGCGGATCGCAAAGTCTGAAATGGCAGGGGGCAAACCGCTGATCGAAAACCCCCACTTCGCCGCACGGATTGCAAGGGTTGAAATTGACCTGATGGCCATGGGGACCACAAACTTGCGCATGATCTCAAAGGCTGCGGCCGGACAAGCCCCGGGGATTGAATCCTCGATGCTGAAAGTCAAAGGCACGATCATCCGGCAAGAACTGAACGATCTCACACGCCGCGCAGTCGGGCCATATGCAATGCCCTTCGCATCAGAGGCCGTTGAAGGCGACAATGCCCCCATCGGTCCAGACTACGCAGGCCCCGTCGCCGCGCAGTATTTCAACAACCGCAAACTGTCGATCTTCGGCGGATCAAACGAGATCCAGCGCCAGATCATCGCCAAAACGATGCTGGGGGGATAAGGCACATGGATTTCAATCTGACCGAAGAACGGCAAATGCTACAAGACAGCCTGCGCCGCTATCTGACCGACCGCTATGACACCAAAACCCGCAACGAAATCATCGACAGCGATGAAGGACTATCGCCCAAAATCTGGGGCGAACTGGCCGAACTTGGCGTCGTCGGGGCGCTGTTTTCAGAAGACGATGGCGGCTTTGGCGGGGCAGGGTTTGATCTGACCACAGTCTTCGAAGAACTGGGCCGCGCCGGTGTTGTTGAACCTTATCTCGACACCGCTGTGCTGGCAGGCGGGCTGATCGCAGCGCTTGGATCCGACGATCAAAAGCAACTGCTCGAAGACGTCATCGGCGGCGAAACCCATCTGGCCTTTGCACATGGTGAACCTCAGTCCCGCTACGATTTGAACCGCGTCTCAACCACAGCAACCGGCAAGGACGGCTCGGCTGTTCTCAACGGGCGCAAATCAGTCGTGCTGAACGCAGAAGCCGCAGATCACATCGTCGTTTCAGCCCGTGACAGCGGAGCGGTAGACGACGAGGCCGGCATTTCATTGTTCCTCGTCCCCGCTGGCGCGAAGGGTTTGACCCTTCAAGGCACAGGATTGCTTTCAGGCGGACGGGCCGCCGAAGTAACGCTAGATGACGTCGAAGCCACGCGGCTCGGCGCCGAAGGCCAAGCCTATCCAGCCATCGAAGCCGCTGTGGCACGTGCCAACGTCGCACTTTGTGCCGAAGCCCTTGGCGCGATGGAGGCCGCGACGCTTTTGACCCGCGAATACCTCGCCACTCGCAAACAGTTCGGGCGACCCTTGGCGACGTTCCAAGCGCTCGCGCACCGGATGGCGGATCTGCTGATCGAACTAGAACAAGTCCGCTCGGCCGTCATTCTGGCCGCCGGACATCTGGACGATCCACGCGACAGCCGCGAACGGCACGTGTCAGCGGCGAAACACCTGATCGGGCGGGTCGGGCGTTTGGTGGCAGAAGAGAGCATCCAAATGCACGGCGGCATCGCCATGACCCAAGAATACGAGCTGGCCCATATCGCCAAACGGATCATCATGATCGATCACCGCTTGGGCGACACAGACCACCATTTGGAGCGGTTCATTGACCTCAGCGCCGCCTGAAAACATGACCGAAATCCGCAATGAAACCGGCGCGCAGCGGCTGATCGGCTACGTGCTCGACGTCGGCGCAGGTGATGGATCGGCGCGCTGCTGGCTCGACATCGGGCCGCAACATCTGAACCGACACGGGGTGCTCCACGGCGGCATAGCGACCGCGTTGATGGACAACGCCTGCGGTGCTGTGGGCTCGCTCACGGTGGATGACACGGGCACGGCCCCATTCTTGACAGTGACCATGACCACGCAATTCGTGGCCTCTGTTGGATCGGGGCGGGTCACCGCAACAGCGCATCTCACCGGCGGCGGGCGCAGTCTCAAATACATCAATGCGAAACTCACAGATGACACGGGCACCCTGATTGCAACGACGACAGGTGTCTACAAACGTGTCCCACAGGAGCGACTGAAATGACCCTAGCCCGCGTCGACGATCACGGCGACCGCCTGCTGGTGGTCAACACCAATGCAACGCGGCGCGGGGCACTGTCCCCCGATCTTTACGCCGCCCTGCGCGAAGCTTTTGCCAAAGCCACCGAGCCACGCATAAGAGCGGTCATTCTGACTTCAGAAGGCGGGTTCTTCTGCGCAGGTGGGGATCTGAACGTGCTGATCGAACGGCGCGGCATCTCTGAAACAGACCGCCAGCAAAAGATCGAAGAACTGCACGACTTGCTGCGCCTGATCCGTAGCTCACCGGTCCCTGTGATTGCGGCTGTCGAAGGCGGAGCAGCGGGGGCAGGACTGTCACTGGCCTTGGCCTGCGATCTGATCGTGGCGACAGATACGGCAAAATTCACCGCCGCCTATGTTAAAGCAGGGCTGGTCCCCGACGGCGGGCTGACCTCCGCCCTGTCGCGCATGATCCCGCGCCCATTGGCGATGGAAATGTGCCTGCTAGGCCGCGCAGTTCCGGCAACCAAATTCGCCGCCCTAGGCGCGATCACGGTGATCTGCCCCGAAGGACAAGCCGAGGCCGAGGCGATGGCGCTCGCCGACGCAATCGCCAAAGGCCCGCGACAGGCACAAGGCGTGATCCGGGGGCTGGTGTCGTCGGCCTATGAAAGCACAGAAAACACCCAACTCGGGTTTGAGCGCGACGCCATGGCCCACGCCGCAGGTGCGGACGAAGCCGCCGAAGGCATCGCAGCCTTCTTGGAAAAGCGCCCGCCGGATTTCAGCACCTAACACCCATCAGAAAGACAGCACATGCAGCCCTTCCACGCCTTTCTTGACCTGCACATGACAGAACGCCCGGATGCGCCGGCACTGCGCGAACAAGGCGGCGCGGAGTGGAGCTTTCGGGGTCTACAATCAGCCGCCAAAGACCTTGGCGCGCATTTGACGGGCGCAGGCGTACAAGCCGGTGACCGCGTGGTCCTGATCGTTGAAAACTGCTGCGCGGCGGTGGCGGGGCTGTTCGCATGTTCGCAAATCGGGGCATGGGCCGTGCCCATCAACGCACGCATGACGGCCAGTGAAATCGACCGCATCCTCGATCACGCGCGGCCCGCAGCGGTGCTGTCGACAACGCAAATCTCACCAGATGCCGCAGCCCATTCGGCCCGTCACAACGGCGTCGAAATCACAGGGGCTTTCGGCACGCTTGGCGTCGCGCAACCCTATCCGTCCACGCCGGAACCCGACCACGACGTGGCGGTGATGCTCTATACCACTGGCACGACAGGCCAACCCAAAGGGGTGATGCTGACCCACGCTAACCTACGCTTCGGGGGGAAAACCTCAGCTGAATTGCGGGGCATGCGGGCAGGCGATCTGGTCTATGGCGCACTACCGATTACTCACATTTTCGGGCTGGCATCGATGGTCATGGCAGCGTCCTACAAGGGGGCGACCGTACTGCTGGAACCACGGTTCACCGCCGCCAAACTCTACCAGGCCCTGCACGACGGGGTCACGCTGTTGCCCGCTGTGCCGCAGATGCACGCGCTGTTGATGCAATACGTCAAGGAACAAGGGCACGAGACGCTTGGCATGGACAACCTGCGCTATGTTTCTTCGGGCGGGGCACCGCTTGATCCGGCATGGAAAGCCAAGGCCGAAGCCTTCTATGGCGTCGCTTTGCAAAACGGTTACGGCATGACAGAAACGACCGCAGGCATCTCGGTCACGCAAAGCGAAATCGGGGATCCGGATATCTCAACGGGTCCAGCGCTACCTGATGTGGAAGTGCGGATAGACGAGACCGTGGCCGGTGGCGGCGACGGCATCGGAGAGGTCCTAACCCGTGGCCCCCACATCATGAAAGGCTACTACCGCAACCCGAACGAGACCGCGAAAGTGCTGGACGCAGATGGTTGGTTGCACACGGGTGACATGGGCAAGTTCGACGCACAAACCCACCTTCATATCGTAGGGCGGTCAAAGGAACTCATCATCCACGGCGGGTTCAACGTCTACCCGCCCGAGGTCGAAGCAGCGCTGAACGATCACCCCCAAGTCGTCCAAGCGGCAGTGGTCGGGCGGATGAAAGACGGGGACGAACAGGTGATGGCTTTTGTGCAAGTGGCTGATGACGACCGGCCTGATCTAGATGACCTACGCGCCTTTGCCGCAAAGCGTCTGGCAGGGTACAAACGCCCCAGCCAAATCATCCTTGGCACTGATCTGCCCGCAGCGCCCACAGGCAAAATTCTGAAACACAAACTGCTGGAAGCCTTCGCAGACCAGCTTGACTAAGGCCTAGACGTAGACACCGTTTGCGGCCTGTCGGATCGCCTTGATGTTGTCACCATAGACATCCGGCTTTTGCACCGATCCGCCCTTGAAAACTGCTGATCCGGCCACCAGAACATCAGCACCCGCCTTTGCCACAACTGGGGCCGTTTTGGGGTCCACACCACCGTCGATTTCAATGTGAATGGGGCGATCACCGATCATATCGCGCAAGGCTACGATTTTATCCGACATATCAATGAATTTTTGCCCGCCAAAGCCGGGATTCACCGTCATAACACAGACTAGATCAACCATATCCATCACCTCGGCCACAGCGCTTGCGGGTGTGCCCGGGTTCAGGGCAACGCCTGCCTTGGCACCCGCTCCACGGATAGCTTGCAAGGTGCGGTGAATATGCGGGCCAGCCTCGACATGTGCAGTAATCACATCGGCACCGGCATTGGCAAAGGCCTCAATGTATGGATCAACAGGGGCGATCATCAAATGCACGTCCATGACACCCTTGATATGGGGACGGATTGCGGCACAGGTGGCAGGACCAAAGGTGATGTTTGGCACAAAATGACCATCCATCACATCCACATGCACCCAATCAGCCCCTTGGGCTTCAATCGCCTCGCACTCGGCGCCAAAATTGGCGAAATCAGCAGACAGAATGGAAGGGGCGATCTTGATGGATCGATCAAAGGGCATGGCAGTGGCCTCGTGAATAGGGATCATTGCAGAAGGCTATAAGGGGCTGGCCCGTGGCGGTCTAGGCCCGATTAGCTCCCGATCGGTCAGCCGTTCAAAGGATAGCGGCGGATCAAATGAAACTGCCCATCCTCTGCCTCGCCCACCAATGACAGGGCATCGAGGTTTAAGGGATACATCAAAAGCTCTGCCAGATGGTTCAGCAATGCATCGTGAACCGCCTCCAGATGAGGCTTGCTCAAACGATCAGTCAAAGTCATGTGAAACTTGAAATCTTCATGAACATGCGGCGCGCCAAAGTTCTCCAGATTGCTGCGTTGCCGGTCCGACAGATGCGGCTTGTTCTTCTGTGCAAAGGCTTCATTCGTCATCGGCGCACGAAACGGCTCGAACCGGTTCACGATGTCACTGGCAAGGGCGGTCAAAGCATCCGGCTGGTCTTTAGGAACTAGCGCCAGAAACCGGCCCAATGCAGTCATTTTCAGACCTCCGATCTGAACAGGGGCCAATTGCGTGCTCAGATCCTCAAGCACAGCTTCCAACGCTGCCTGTTCCGCGCTTTCGCTTAAAACGAAGGGGGCTTTCAACGTCGCATGAAACCCATACTTGCGCGCGCGGGCCGTCACCACGCTGGTCGGCAAAGGAACTCCGGTCAGGCTCAGCGGGTCCACCGATTGTCCCGTTGCAATATCCCACCCCAACCAAGCCGCGCCAAAGGACGCCAAAGGCCCCTCAGGCGGCGTGAAATACACACCCAACCGTTTGAAGATGGGGCTAGACGCCATAGTAATCCCTGTACCAGTCGACAAAGGCCTGAATACCCTCGGTCACGGGGGTTGCAGGGCGGGCACCGGTCAGATCGTTTAACAAATCCGCATTAGCCCATGTGGCAGGCACATCACCGGGCTGAATATCTTTGAAATTCTTGACCGCCTCTATCCCGATGGCCTGCTCAATCGCGGTGATGAAATCCATCAAACGCACGGTTTTGCCATTGCCGATGTTGACGACACGAAACGGGGCAACCGCAGACAGACTGTCACCCTTAGGGATTGCATCAGCCGTTTCAGGCCGGACAGGAACAGCCTCAATCAGGGCCGTGATGCCGCGCACAAGATCATCAATATAGGTGAAATCGCGCTGCATCTCGCCGTGATTGTAGACATCAATCGACCGCCCTTCGAGGATCGCCTTGGTGAACAGAAAATGCGCCATATCAGGGCGCCCCCAAGGGCCATAGACAGTGAAAAACCGGAACATGGTGATCGGCAGATGATAGAGATGGGCATAAGAATGAGCCATCGCCTCGGTCGCCTTTTTGGTGGCGGCATAGAACGACATCTGGGTGTCGACCTTGTCAGTCTCGGCATAGGGCATATCGGTATTGGCGCCGTAAACGGATGAGGTCGAGGCCAGCAACATATGCGCAGGCGGATAGGCGCGGGCAGCTTCAAGCAGCTCAAACGTGCCCACAAGATTGGCATTCAGATAGTCGCGGGGGGCTTCAATCGAATAGCGCACACCCGCTTGGGCCGCGAGATGAATAACCGCATCAAACTTGTGTTCAGCAAAGAGGCCCATCAGCAGGTCAGGGTCTTCAAGCTTGGCGTTGACCATTGTGAACCGGTCATGGACCACAAGCATCTCCTGCCGCTTTTGCTTTAGCGTGACATCATAGTAGTCGTTGAGTGAATCCAGTCCGACAACAGTCCACCCCTGATCCAGCAGGGCTTGGGATGTGAAATAGCCAATAAAGCCGGCAGCGCCTGTCACAAGAGCAGTTTTGGTCATTCAATCATTATCCCTGAGCACACGTATAAAGTGTATTTATCGCACATATAGTCTGGCGCGGCAATCAAAGGGGTCAATAGTCCTTTTGAAAATACAAGCCAATGCCCGTGTTTCCATCCGATCCCACACTGCCCTTTGCGGTGATATTCGGGGTCAGGTCGATATTGATCGACACCTCACTGTCGCCCTGCGATCCGACCGTCACATCCGTGTAGACATTGTCGGAAATATATTTGCCAGCCGTCACATCCGTAGACCCATCGTCATTGGTTGAGATATCCAGATCATCCAGCCCAAAGCCCTGACGCAAGCGGCTGATCAACCCGACGCCTTGGCGGCCCGCCAATGTGCCCACCGCATTGGCCAGTTGCAGCGCTTGAAGCGCAGAAATCTGCGACAAATCACGCCCGAACAACAGCTGAGACAGCACTTCATCCTGCGGCCCGTCAGGGTTCGACGCAAAGCTAACGGTTGGTTCATCTGCCGGACCTTCGATAATAATGCTCGCAGTGCCGGTGCTCGTATCGGTGGTCGCCACAAACCGGATAAACGGCACCAGATCACCTTGCATCTGGATCGAGCCTTCATCCAGATCAAAGCGTTGTTCCAAGATATCAAGCCGCCCGCGGACCAGATCAAAACGGCCCGCCGAAATAGGCCGTGTGGTGGTGCCAGTGATGGTCAACTGTCCACCAAGCTCTGCATCCAATCCGCGACCGCGCACAAAAATCCGCGCAGGGGCGGAGATGTCGATATTCAGCGGAAACCCAGGCCCCGCCGCGCCACTGCCAGCGGTATCGCGATCCAACAAACCTGCCCGCGATTGCGTCGCGACCACAGCGCCAGAGGCACCCACATGCGAAATCTCGGGAATTTCCCCAATCGAAGTGAACCCAGATGCAGGCACGCTGATCTCGGTCTCACCAATGGCCAGCGCACCGGTAATACGCGCGCCACCCGCCAATGGTCCAGTCACCGCAAGGGTGCCGTTTATCAAAGACCGGTAAAGCGTCGGGTCCACCACTTCGACCTGTTCAAGTGCAACCTGCACATCCGCAAGCAGGTTGCCCGTCAGCCCGACAGGCCCCGAGAACCGCACCCGCCCGCCAGAGCTTACATTCGCAGACCCGTTCACACTGGCCCGTCCAGATGCCAACCCGACGTTTACGTCCAAATCCTCAAGCGCAATCCTGACACTCGGCGCCGTCAGCCGCGCGCCAGTGGTTGCGATCTGCCCCGACACCCCGTCCAACCCGAAGGCACCCCGCAGCGCGAGATCGAAATTGGCCGTCCCTTGCAAATTGCGCGGCGCGATGAAAGGGGCCGACAGCCCCAAAGGCGCCGATCCTCGGACCGTAAGGTCAGGCGTGCCGCTGTCAGAAACAGTGCCCGCGATTGTCGCAGTGGTGCCGCTGACCCCACGGGCATCCGTGTTGATCCGCCAGTTCGATCCTTCGCGTTTCAGGGTGCCCTCAACGCTTAAAGGCCCGCGCACATCCGGCACGAAGACGCCAGTGTCGGGCAAGTTGGCGGCAAATGTCAGGTCGGCGTCAGGGCCAGTTGCGACGCCTTTTATCATTGCGGTCACGCCAAACGGGCCATCGGCCGAAGTGTCCACCGACCAGACATTGTCTTTCATCGTCGCGCGGCCTTTGGCGATCAAGGGGCCTTGCAAGCCCGATGACAAAATCCGCGTATCGCGCAGGTTCAAGTCGTAGTTCACCACGCCCGCGCCGTCGGCCAGTTCGCCGTCCGCCGTTAAGGCAAGCGCATCATTGGCAACACGCAGCGTCTCAACGGTCAGGCCGGAAACATCACGCTTGGCCACTACGTTCAGATCAGTACGACCCCGCAAAATAGCATCCGCCTGCTTCTGCCCGATCCGCGCATCCATAGCGGAGCCAGCGACCTTCAGATCAAAATGCTGATCCAAAGGCAGAACCTGCCCAATGATACGCAGATCAGCAGCCCCCGCCAAAGGTTGCCCCGCAAGCGCGGCAAAACGCGCAAGATTGCTGGCAGTCACGGTCGCCATCAAATCTGTTTGATATGCGCCACCTGTCATATCGACCAAGGCATCAGTCACCAGCCCAAAATCCGCGCCCTGCGCGGTGGCATCAATCTGCATCTCATCGCCAATACGCTTGGCAGTGCCATCAACGCTGATCGGACCAGTCAAATCCGGCAGCAGACGGGAGATTTCCGGCAGCTTGGCCTGCACAGCTAGGTTCATATCAGGACCAGTCGCCACACCTTTGACAAAAGCTTCCATGCCAAAAGGACCATCCGCGCTTGTGTCCACGCTCCAAACATCACCCTGCTGCGTGGCGGTTCCGGTGGCCAGCAAAGGGCCTTCAAGTTCCGCCGCCAAAAGGCGCGCATCAAACAAGTTCAAGTCATAGCTGACCTGCGACGCCCCCGTGCGCAACGACGCATCAGCATCCAAGCGCACCTGCGCGTTGGCGATGCGCGCACTGTCGACAAAAGTCCCCGTTTCATCGCGCTTTGCCTTGATGTCCAAACGGGTGACACCGCGCAAAACGGCGTCCGCTTGGTCCTGACCGATGGCAAGATCGGTTGCAGAACCGGTAATGCCCAGATCAAACGTGCCTGCCAAAGCAGCCACATCTCCGGCAATGCGAACCTCGGCGGTACCTGTCAAAGGCTGCCCAACAAGCCCGTCAAAACGGCCCAAGTCATCTGCATTCAAAGCCAGATCAATGATCGATGCAAACCCGCTGCCAAGCGTATCAATCTCGGCCTTTCCGTTCAGTTCATAGTCACGCCCCGCGACATAAAGCGAGGGAATAGAAAGCGGCTCGTCGCGGGCATAGGCAATCTGCGCGGTCGCGTTGACATCCGCCCCTATCGCCTTTGCAAGCGCATCCGTCAGCCCACCAATCCCTAAAACATCCGCACTTAGATCAGCCGTCACAGCACCGTTGCCCTGATCCAGCGTCCCATTGGCAATCAACTGCATCCGGTCCACGGCAATATCCGCGCGGGCAAGGCCCAACACATCAAACGCGCCATCCCACTTATCGCCCGCACTGGCATCGAAATTGATAGCCAGATCAGCGCTGGCAATCCGCGTCTCAACATCGCCAATAGGCAACAGAACAGGTGCGCCGGATGCATCCTCAATCCGCCCCTCAATGGCAAGAAACGTAGGCCAGCTTTGGGCGTTCAATCGGGCCTGCCCTTGCAAGGTCGCGCGTTGGGTGGTCAGCGCCATATCGGACACCTCCAGCGCGCCATCCGCAGCACGCGTGGCGGCAATGACCAAGGCAATGTCGTCGCCGAAAAAGTCGCGGTATTGCGGGGCAAAAAGGGC